>JAGWSE010000356.1 GCA_028869395.1 Alphaproteobacteria bacterium
CTCGATCACGCCCACGGCGCGCACCGGCCCTGCCGGCGCGAGCGCCAGCGCGCCGAACCAGAAGGCCGAGGCCGCCGCGCCGAAAAATCCCGCGCCCACCGAGGCGCGCCAGCCGCGGGCGATGGCGATCAGGGCGGCGGGCCTGAACGCGGCCAGGGCGGTCGCCAGGATGGCGGTCTGGATGGCCTGGGCGACGCAGACCGAGGCCGTCGCCGCATAGATCGGATGCGCGGCGTCGAGCGCGTGGGCGGCGTCGCGGAAGGCGTTCAGCGCCACCGCGAACGCCGCGCCGGAGGCCAGGCCCAGGAGCGCGCCCGCGCCTGCGCCCTTCATCTGATCGCGCCGCGGCCAGGACAGGATCGCAAGCCCGAGGGTGGTGAGCACGACGCCCGTCCAGGCGCGCGCGCCGAGGGCGTCGCCCAGCCAGACCCAGCCGAAGATCGCCGCAAAGGGAAGCGACGACTGCTGCAGCACGGTGGCGACCGCGAAGCCCGAGCGGCGCATGGCCACGAGGAGCGCGGCCGTGGCCGCCATCTGTGAAACCGCACCGCTGGCGACGGCGAAGAAGAAGCGCTGGGTCAGGTGCAGCGCCGCGCCCGGCGTGAGGAGGGCGACGACGGCGAAGATGGCGATCGAGAACGGCAGGCCGAACAGGAAGCGAACCAGCGTCGCGCCCCATGCGCCCGCCTCGGCGATGAGCGCACGCTGCAGCGCATTGCGCGCCACCTGCAGCGGGGTGGCCGCGACGGTGAGGAGGATCCAGAGCACGGGAAAACTCCGCCCGTCCCGTCGCCGGGAGCGGGCGCGCTGAGGTCAGAAGCCGCTGGCGACCTTGGCGCCGGGGGCGCTCTTTTCCTTGCGGGCCTGGAGGTTGTTGAGCGCGTTCACATAAGCCTTGGCCGAGGCGGTGAGCGTGTCGGTGTCGGCCGCCTGGCCGGTGGCGATGCGACCGTCCTCCTCGAGCCGGACGGAGACCTGCGCCTGGGCGTCGGTGCCTTCGGTCACCGCATGCACCTGGAAGAGCCGCAGGATCGCCTCGTGCGGCACGGCCGCGTGGATGGCGTTGAACACCGCGTCCACCGGGCCGTCGCCGGTGGCGTTGGCGCTCTTGTCCTCGCCGTCGATGGCGACGGTCAGGAAGGCTTCCTGCGGGCCTTCGGTGCCGGCGATCACGCGCAGGCTCCTGACCTGGATGCGGTCGGCGCCGGAGGCCAGCGCGTCGTCGACCAGGGCCACGATGTCGTCGTCGAAGACGTGCTTCTTCTTGTCGGCGAGGTCCTTGAAGCGCTGGAAGGCCTCGTTGAGCGCGTTCTGGCCCAGCTCGTAGCCCAGGGCCTTCAACTTCTCGCGGAACGCGTGGCGGCCGGAATGCTTGCCCATGACCAGGTTGGATTCCACCTGGCCCACGTCCTCGGGCTTCATGATCTCGTAGGTCTCGGCGTTCTTCAGCATCCCGTCCTGGTGGATGCCGCTCTCGTGGGCGAAGGCGTTCTTGCCGACGATGGCCTTGTTGAACTGAACCGGGAAGCCGGTGATCGCCGAGACATAGCGGGACGCGCGCGTGATGTGCTGGGTCTCGACGCCGGTCTCGAAGGGCAGCTTGTCGCCACGAACCTTCAAGGCCATCACGATCTCTTCCAGCGCCGCGTTGCCGGCCCGCTCGCCGATGCCGTTGATGGCGCACTCGATCTGCCGCGCGCCGCCCTGCACGCCGGCCACGGAGTTGGCCACCGCCAACCCCAGGTCGTTGTGGCAGTGTGTGGAGAAGATCACGCCGTCGGCGCCGGGCACGTTCTCGATCACGTCGCGGAACATGTCGGCGTATTCGCTGGGATAGCTGTAGCCCACCGTGTCGGGCAGGTTGATGGTCGAGGCGCCGGCCTTGATCGCCGCCTCGATGCAGCGCAGCAGGAAGTCGCGCTCGGTGCGGGTGGCGTCCTCGGCCGACCACTCCACGTCGCCGCACAGGTTCCGCGCGTGGGTGACCGACTTGGTCACCATCTCCAGCACCTGCTCCGGCTCCATCTGCAGCTTCCACTTCATGTGGACGGGACTGGTGGAGATGAAGGTGTGGATGCGGCCGCGCCTGGCCTTCCTCACCGCCTCGCCGCAGCGGTCGATGTCGGCCAGGCCGGCGCGGGCCAGGCCGCAGACGGTGCTCTCGGTGACGATCTCGGCGATCTGGCGGACGGCTTCGAAGTCGCCGTTCGAGGCTATGGGGAAGCCTGCTTCGATGACGTCGACCTTCATCTCCTCGAGGATCTTGGCGAGCTCCAGCTTCTCCTCCAGCGACATGGAGGCGCCGGGCGACTGCTCGCCGTCGCGCATGGTGGTGTCGAAGATGATGACGCGGTCGCGCGTCTCGGCCTGCGCGGGCGTGGGGGATACGGACATGAGAGGTTCTCTTCGCGGAGTTCGGTTGCGGGGCGAGGGTCGATCAAACCCCTGAGCGCCCGGCCGCGAGAGACGCGCAGCCTATCGGGTCGCCCAGGGGCTGCTAAGCCCCAGCGAGAGAAGAAGTAGGCTGCTCAACCGCGTACGCATGGCGGCTGGATTTACAGAAGAGGGCGTTCGGCCGCAAGCATCTTGCGCGCGGCGCGGCCTTAAGCCGCCTTTTTGGCAAGAACCTTCCTCACCGCCGGTCGCTCCGCCATGCGCTGGCGGTGCTCCAGCACCTTCGGGAACTGCCCCGGATCGACGCCGTCGCCCTCCAGCCAGCCGGCCAGGGTGAAGAGGTAGGGATCGCAGATGGAATAGGCCTCGCCCAGCACCCAAGGCCCCCTGAACAGCTCGTCCTCGATCAGCCTGAAACAGGCGCCGACGCTTTGCGGGACCTTGCGGGCCATGTCAGCAAAGGAGCTCTCCTCGTCGGCCCAGCGGTAGCCGCGGTGCCGGTGGGCGTGGGCGACGTGGACGGTCGAGGCGAGATAGCTGTTGAACGCCTGCGCCTGGGCGAAGGCGAAGGGGTCGTCCAGCGGCGCAAGCCTCGCCTGCGGGAAGGCCTGGGCGATGTAGGCCAGGATGGCCGGGCTTTCCGTCAGCACGCCGCGGTCCGTGACGAGGGCGGGGACGCGGCCGTTCGGATTGACGGCGAGATACTCGGGTCGCCGCTGGTCGCCGTCGCGCGTGCTGATGACCGCCAGCTCGTAGTCCGCACCGGCCTCCTCCAGGGCGATGGCCGAGGCGAGCGAACAGGAACCCCAGGCGTGGAACAGCTTCATCATGCCGCTTCGTCCTTCTCCTGAGCCGCCGCGGCGGCCTCGCGCGCCTTCAGCCACCTGCGCGCATACCAGCCGATCCCCAGCCAGACGACGATCACGCCGACGATGGCGGCGATGTGGTCCGTCCCGCCCTTGCCGGCCATCAGGCTGGCCACCGAACTGCCGGCGAAGGCGGTGAGTGCGATCTTGGGCACGATGCCGAGGCCGGTGCCGACCGCGAAGTCGAACACCCGCATGGGCGTCACGCCGGCCGCCATGTTGACGACGATGAAGGGCGCCGAGGGCACCAGGCGCACGATCAGGCTCGCGAAGAAGCCGTTGCGGCCGACCAGCTCGATGAACTGCCGAAGGCCCTCGCCAGAGAAGGTCTTCAGCGTCCGGGCTCCGGCGAGGCGGCCGAGATAGAAGCCCACCAGGGAGGAGACCATGGTGCCGATCCAGCTGTAGGCGAACCCCGCCCAGGCGCCGAACGCGACCACCGCGGCGGCGATCAGCATGAACTGCGGCACGCCCAGGAACGCCAGCACGGCGAACCCCGCCACCGCGACCGGCAGGGCCCAGGGCCCGCTGGCCGCGCCCAGCCAATGCTCGACCGTCGTCTCGCCGCCGAAGCCCAGCACCTGGGCCCCGAAGAAGAAGACGATACCGACCCCGCCGAACAGCACGAAGGAGACCAGGAGCGCCCGCCACGCCTTGGCGTCCATGTTCGAGAGGAAGGCGAAGAGCCGACGCATGAGGCGCCTCAGGTCGCCGATGCGGCACGCCCGGTCAAGGTGCGCTGCAACATGCCCGGTTCCCCGGAGCGGCGGGTTGGGATAAACCCGCGGGCGTTCCGCAAACCCGCAGCCAGAGACTGCCCGCCATGTCGCTCGAATCCGCCGCGCTCGCCCGCGTGAAGCCCTCCGCCACCATGGCGGCGGATGCGAAAGCGCGCGAACTGCGGGCGCAGGGCCGCAATGTGATCTCGCTCGCCGCGGGCGAGCCCGACTTCGACACGCCGGACAACATCAAGGACGCCGCGATCAAGGCCATCCGCGACGGCAAGACGAAGTACACCAACGTCGACGGCATCCCGGAGCTGAAGGAGGCGATCTGCGCCAAGTTCGCGCGCGAGAACGGCCTCACCTACAAGCCCAGCCAGATCAACGTCTCGCCCGGCGGCAAGCCGGTGATCTTCAACGCCCTGATGGCGACGCTGAATCCCGGCGACGAGGTGATCGTTCCGGCGCCCTACTGGGTCAGCTATCCCGACATGGTGGCGCTGGCCGGGGGCACGCCCAGGGCGGTGATGACCACCGCCGAGAACGGCTTCAAGCTCCAGCCCGATGCGCTGGAGGCGGCGATCACGGCCAAGACGCGCTGGATCATCCTGAACTCGCCGTCGAACCCGTCCGGCGCGGCCTACACAAAGGCCGAGCTGCGCGCGCTGGCCGACGTGCTGCTGCGCCATCCGCAGGTGTGGATCCTGACGGACGACATGTACGAGCACCTGGTCTACGGCGAGTTCGAGTTCTTCACGATCGCCCAGGTCGAGCCCGGACTCTACGACCGGACGCTGACCATGAACGGTGTCTCGAAGGCCTATGCCATGACCGGCTGGCGGATCGGCTACGCCGGCGGCCCGGAGCCGCTGATCAAGGCCATGGCCAAGGTGGAGAGCCAGACCACCTCCAACCCCTGCTCCATCTCGCAATGGGCGGCGGTCGAGGCGCTGAACGGGACGCAGGCCTTCATCAAGCCGAACCAGAAGAAGTTCGAGGAGCGGCGCGACCTCGTCGTCTCCATGTTGAACCAGGCCCGCGGCATCCACTGCCCGACGCCCGAAGGCGCGTTCTACGTCTATCCCTCGATCGAGGGCCTGATCGGCAAGACCGCGCCGTCGGGCGCGGCGATCAACACCGACGAGGACTTCGCGGTCGAGTTGCTGGAAACCGAAGGCGTGGCGCTGGTGTTCGGCGCGGCCTTCGGCCTCTCGCCGTTCTTCCGGATCAGCTACGCGACCTCGAACGCTAACCTGGAAGAGGCCTGCCACCGCATCCAGCGGTTCTGCGGCTCCCTGACGTAGCCTTCCCTGTTGGGGAGGAGCGGATCGCGCGCCGGCGTGAGCCGTCCCTCCCCGTCAAGGCAGGGACGGCCTCAGTGCTTCTCGCGCCAGGCGTCCTTGGCGGCGTCCTTGGTCATGTTGAGGCAGACCTTGTCCTCGTCGAGGCGGTCGACCCAGCTCATCGGGATCATGTGGTGCTTGAGGCCGGCGCCCAGGTCCATCTTGGCCATTCGATCTCATCGCCGGTGACGTGATCGACGCGGCCGACGTGCCCGCCGTCGGAGCCCACCACTTCCATGTGTTCGCGGATCTGCGAAGCTTGGATCATGCTCATTCCTCGCTGCCTTTGTATGGCCAGGTAACCAGCATCACCGAGCGGGAGTTTCGCCGATGGCCGAGCCGATCAACCTGAACAAGGCGCGCAAGGCCCGCGCCGCCAAGGAGGCCAAGCGCGAGGCGGCGGAGAACCGGGTCCGGTTCGGCCGCGTCAAGAGCGAGAAGGCCGCCAGCAAGCTCGAGGCGGATCGGGTGAAGCGCGCGCTGGATCAGACCCGGCGCGAAGACTAGTCCGGAACGACGCCGTCGCGCGCCTCGGCGGGGATCGCCTGGTAGACCCCAGGCGCGGCCAGCCCGAGCCTGCGGCGCGCGCTTTCCATCGGCTCAGCCATGAGGCGCTCGTAATCCTCACCCAGCAGCCAAGCGGCGGCGCGGCCGCGGCGATAGCCTTCCCAGATCGCGCGCACATACGGATGGCCCTTCACCTTGCGCGAGCGCAGGGCCGCGCCGACGGCGATGAAGGCCCAGCCGAGGCCCCGGGTCTGGGCGTAGGAGAAGGCGACGAGGCAGGCCTCGCCCAGGGCGTCGCGGCC
>JAGWSE010000357.1 GCA_028869395.1 Alphaproteobacteria bacterium
AACCGCGTCGATATCACTCACCTTGACGTTGTTGAGGTAGGCGCCGCCCTCCTCGATCGCTCGCCGGGCGGCCGACTTGCTCTCGGCGATTTCGCAGGCCGCCATCAGGTCGGCGACGGTCGGCCCGAGCCGGTTGACCCTCGCCATGCACACGCCCGACGTCTTCAACGAAACCGACCGCGACGCGGTCTTCGACCATATCGAGAGGATCCGGCTGGGGGCCCTGATCGGTCCCGCCGGTCACGTGACCCACGTTCCCTTCATCCTGGACCGAGGGCGCGGCGGGCAGGGGACCCTGATCGGGCACATGGACGCCGCCAACCCGCACGCCCGCGCTCTGGCCGACGGCGGCGAGGCGCTGGTCGCCTTTGTCGGGCCGGACGCCTATGTGTCGCCCTCCTGGTACGCCACTCGGCCGCGGGTGCCGACCTGGCTGTACGTGGCGGTCCACGCGCGAGGGCGGCTGCGCGTGATCGGCGACCACGACGGGCTGAAATCCATCCTGGAGCGTCAGTGCGAGGTCTTCGAACCCGCCGACAGCGGCTGGCGGATGGCGCAGGTCGACGGCTATGTGGAGCGGCTGATAGGGGCGATCATTGGCTTCGAGGTCGAGGTCACGGGCCTCGAGTGCCAGGCGCGCCTCGCCCAGCAGAACGGCGCCGTGGACCGGGCCCGGGTGCTGGCCCAACTGCAGTCCGGCAGCCTTCAGGACCGACGCGTGGCCGAGCTCATGGGTCGCGAAAAGGGGCGGGGGTGAGCCGGCTCGCCGCGCGGCTCCTCAGGCGCAAGTCCGTCGAGCGTCTCGCGGCCGAGCGGGAGATCCACGGCCTGGATCGCACACTCGGCCCCGCGAGCCTCGTGCTCCTGGGCGTCGGCTGCATCATCGGCGCCGGTGTCTACGTGATGACCGGGGCGGCGGCGGCCCAATACGCCGGACCGGCGGTCATCCTGTCCTTCGTGCTGGCGGGAGCGGCCTGTGCGTTCACCGGCCTCTGCTACGCGGAACTCGCCTCGGTGCTTCCCGTGGCGGGCTCCTCGTACAGCTACGCCTATGCGTCGCTGGGCGAGGGCGCCGCCTGGGTGCTGGGCTGGCTCCTGATGCTGGAATACGGCCTGGCCGGGGCGGCGCTCGCGGTAGGCCTGTCGAGCTATCTGTCGAGCCTGCTCGCCGGGATGGGCGTGCACCTGCCCGCCGTCATCGCGACCTCGTTCGTCCAGGCCCGCGAGGCGCCGGGCGGGGTGGCGTTCTCGATGGGCGGCGGCGTGAACCTGGTCGCGGTGGCCGCGCTCGCGGCCGCGGCGCTGCTGCTGGTCCGCGGCGTCGCGGAGTCGGCGCTGGCCAATGCGATCCTGGTGACAGTGAAGCTCGGCATTCTCGTCGCCTTCGTGGCGGTGGGCGCCCAGTCGGTCGACCCGCACAACTGGACACCGTTCGTGCCGCCCAACCAGGGCGGCTTCAGTTATGGCGCCCCGGGCGTATTCCGCGCCGCGTCCATGCTCTTTTTCGCCTACCTGGGCTTCGAGACGGTCTCGACGGCCGCCTCGGAAGCCCGCGATCCGCAGAAGGACATGCCCATCGGCATCCTGGGCTCGCTGCTCGTCTGCACGGTCGTCTACGTGGCGGTGGCCGCGGTGCTCACCGGAGTGGCGCCCTACAGGTCGCTCGGCGTCGCCGACCCGATCGCCGTGGCGGTGGACCACATGGGCCGGCCGGGATTTGCAGGTCTGGTGAAGCTGGGCGCCGTGATGGGTCTCTCTTCGGTGCTGCTGGTCAACACCTATGGCCATTCCCGGATCTGCTTCGCGATGTCCCGCGACGGTCTGCTGCCGGGGGTCTTCGGGCGTCTGCACAGCGTGCGGCGCACGCCATGGCTCGGCACGCTCGCCGTCGCGGCGGCAGCGGCGATCGGCGCTGCGCTGCTGCCGATCAGCCTGCTGGGCGACCTGGTCAGCGTCGGCACGGGACTCGCCTTCTGCATCGTGGCGATGAGCGTGATCTGGCTGCGCAACACCCGCCCCGACCTGGCGCGGACGTTCCGCGTGCCGCTGGGCGGATTCCGGGTTCGCGGGCTCTGGATCGGGTGGACGCCGCTCGCCGCCATCGTGCTGTGCCTGACCATGGTCGGGCCGGTGGTGATCGACGTGGTCCGCAAGGCGCTATCCGGCGATCCCCTTCCGGCCGCCATCCTCATCCTCTATGCGCTTGCGGGCGTTCTCATCTACGCCGCGTGGGGCTATCGCCATTCCGCCCTATCCGGCCTGGACGAAGCCGACGGGGCGGAGGTGAACCGGCCCGAAGCCCGCAGGGTCTAGGTCCGCCGCGCCGTCAGGACTCGGCGAGTTCCAGCCGCTCCAGATCAGCGATCAGTCCGGGCCCGGTCGGGCGCCAGCCCAGCCGCCGGCGGGTCTCGTCGCTCGAGGCCGGCGCGTCATGTCCGGCGAACGCCGCGAGCCATCCGAAATGCGCCGCCGCCTCGTCGGAGCCGATCGAACGCACCGGAAGGCCCAGCCGATCGCCGAGCACCTCCGTGATGGCGCGAAGCGGCACGCCCTCTTCGGCGACCGCGTGATAGGTCGCACCACGCTCGGCCTTCTCCAGGGCCAGGCGGTAGAGCCGGGCCACGTCGAGGACATGGGCCGCGGGCCACCGGTTCGCCCCGTCCCCCACATAGGCGCAGACGCCCTTTTCCCGCGCGACCGCGATCGCATAGCTGACAAGACCCTGCCGGCGCGGGTCGTGCACCTGCGGCAGGCGGACCACGGAGGCGTTCGCGCCTTGCGTCGCGGCGGCCATGGCGGCTTCCTCGGATGCCGATCGCGGAACGGTCGCCGAGTCGGCCGGCGGATCGGCCTCGGTGGCCGGCCGCCCGCCGGCGCCCCGGACCATGCCGGTTCCGGAGGTCACGATCAGAGGGCGGTCCGAGCCGGCGAGCAGGGAACCCAGGGCCGCGATGACGCGCCGGTCGTCTTCGCAGTTCTGCAGGTAGCGCGAGAAGTCGTGGTTGAAGGCCAGATGGACGACGCCGTCCGCGCCGGCGGCGCCCATCTTCAGGCTTTCCAGGTCCTCGATCGAGCCGCGCTGCGCCTGGGCGCCCGCCATCCTCAGCGCCGCCGCCCCTTCGTCGGAGCGCGAGAGCCCGAGCACCTCGTGGCCCGCGTCCAGGAGTTCCTTGACCAGGGCGGAGCCGATGAAGCCCGTGGCTCCCGTGATGAAAACGCGCATGGGACAGGTCTCCGGTTGACGAAGACAAAGCCTGCCCTGCCGTGACATCCTGTAAAAGTCGAGAACATATCCTGGTATATGGACCAACAGGATGGACCAGAGCGTCGGCGTCGGGAATCCGCTGGGCGCCTATCTGAGGGATCGGCGCGCACGTCTCGATCCGGCCGCCTTCGGCTTCCCGGAGGGGCGTCGGCGCACGCCGGGCCTGCGCCGCGAGGAGGTCGCCCAGCGGGCGAACATCAGCCCGACCTGGTACACCTGGCTCGAGCAGGGTCGCGGAGGGCCGCCGTCCGCTGAGGTGCTGGGCCGCATCGCCTCAGCCCTCATGCTCACCGACCTCGAGCGCGAGCATCTGTTCCTCCTCGGCCTGGGTCGCCCGCCCGAGACGCGCTACCGCCAGAGCGCAGGGGTGACGCCGCGGCTGCAGCGCGTGCTCGACGCCCTCGAACCGACGCCGGCCCTGATCCGGACGGCGACCTGGGACGTGGTCGCCTGGAATCGCGCGGTCCGGGTGATGCTGGCGGACTATGGCGCCTTGCCGCCGAAGGAGCGCAACCTGTTGCGGCGGATGTTCGTCGACCCTGATTCCCGGGCCGCCCAGCACGATTGGGAACGCGTCGCGCGCTTCGTCGTGGGCGCCTTCAGGGTCGACGCGGCGCGGGCCGGCGCCGCGGCCGAGGTGCAGCCGCTGGTCGACGAACTGCGCCGCCTGAGCCCGGAGTTCGAGGCCATGTGGCGCGACAACCAGGTCCAGGGCCCGGGCGAGGGGGTCAAGCACATCCGCCATCCGGTGCTCGGCGAGATCTCGTTCGAACATTCTTCCTTTGCGATCGACGGCCGGCCCGACCTCAGCATGATCGTCTACAATCCCGTGGAAGCCGCGGACCTCGAGCGGATCGGATCGCTCATGCAGGCAGGATCGGCCGGCGGCGATCAGGCCTGAGCGGCTCTGGGCCCGCCTTCGCGCTCGTCCGAACGCAGGTTTGTGGCGCTCAGACAGCTCTGCTATCGAGCCCGCTCTTCGTCGGGGGATTCCGTTGCGCTATTGCAGATCCAGGCTCGCCGCGGCCTTCGTGGCGTTCGCCGTCGCCGCGGCGACGCTCGTTTCAGGCGCCCGCGCTCATGCGGCCGCCACGCCGACCGCCGCCGCGGGACTCGCCCCCGGGGCGCACACCTTCCAGGCGGGCGGGGTCCGCCTCTGGTATCGTGTGGCCGGCCCGCAAGCCGGCGCGCCGGTCGTCTTCCTGCACGGCGGACCAGGGGAGGGCAGCCAGACCTTCGCCAAGTTCGCTGGCCCGGTCCTGGAGCGCCGGCTCCGCATGGTCTACTTCGACCAGCGCGGCAGCGGACGCTCCGAACGTCCCAAAGACCCCGCCGCCTATTCGATGGACCGGCTCGTTGAGGACATCGACTCGCTGCGCCGTCAGCTCGGGGTGGACCGGATCTCCCTCATCGGCCACTCGTTCGGAACGGTGCTGGCGCTGGAGTATGCCGCTCGCTATCCCGATCACGTCGCGCGCGTCGTCCTGGCCGCCTCCGTTCCTGACGCGCCCGCCGCGCTGAAGATCCAGTGCCGCCGGCTCGCGCGAACGGACCCGCCCGCCTACAGGCGAGCGCTTGCGGCCGGCGCCCGGGCGGGTGTCGGCTGCAACCCCTTCGCGGCCTACGACGGCCCTGCGCAGAAGGCGTTCGTGTACCGCAACATGTTCCCCGATCCGGCCACAGGCCGGCTGGTCGACGAGAGCGACAACGCCAACGGATTGGGCAACACCGGCGAAATGTCGAACGCCGTGTTCAACAGCGGCTTCCTGCACTACCGCTTCCGGAGCGCCGCGGCTGTGACCGCGCCCGTGCTGATCATCGCGGGCGGGGCCGACCACCAGGCCGTCGTCCAACCGCAGCGGGCGCTGGCCGCGGCGCTTCCGCGAGGTCGCATCGTCGTCCTGCCGGGGCGCGGCCACTTCATGTTCGTGGAGGACCCCGCGGGCTTCGGCAGGCTCGTGGTCCCGTTCCTTTCGCGGCCCCGGAGGTGAGGGGGGCTTGCGGCCGCAGCTGAACGGCCGCGAAGCCTCTGGAGGTCCCCGGAGGGGCGAGCGGTGCGGGATGCGTGCGATCGCCTGGCCTCGGGCGCCGCCGCGCCGATGTCGCGCAATGCAAAATTTTCAATAAATGTAAAATTTGCGGACGGCGTCGCCCGCCCTCTGTGGAATGCGCCCTGGGCGGAGCTTCGCTCCTGCGCCCTACCTCTGGTGGGTTTTCGAGCACTTGGGAGTTCGCGGCGGCGAAATTCGCCTTGTGGCCATTTCAGGGCATCGCCAGCCGTTGTTCGGCGGATTACGGTATTTACATTTAATTGCATCGTGGCAGTCTGTGCGGATAACCGCCGTAGGGCGTGGGGAGGATTCGTGAATGGGTAGGCTGTCGATTCGACGCGCGCGTCTTGCTGCGCGGCTGCTCGCGGGGGCGGGCTTGGGCACGGTGCTGATGTTCAGCGGCGCGGCGGCCGCGGCCACCGATGGCGCGATCGCCACCGCGCAGGCCGATCAGGCCGGGACGCCGTCCGCGTCCGACTCTTCATCGACCAACAAGTCGTCGGCCACCACGGTGGGCGCGCTCGTGGTCACGGGCTTCCGCGCCAGCCAGGCCAGGGCCCTCGACATCAAGCGGGCCTCCGCACAGATCGTCGAGGCGGTGACCGCCGAGGACATCGGCAAGCTGCCGGACGAGTCGATCGCCGACTCCATCGCACGCCTGCCGGGCCTCGCCGCCCAGCGCGACAACAACGGCCGCTGGCAGGACATCAGCGTCAACGGCCTGCCGCCCTCCATGAGCACGACGCTGTTCAATGGTCGCCTGCAGGCGACGACGGACAACAACCGCGTCACCCAGTTCGACCAGTACCCGGCCGAGGTCCTGAGTTCGGTGGTGGTCTACAAGACCGACGACGCCAACCTGGTGGGCGGCGCCATCGCGACGGTGGACATGCGCACCATCCGGCCGCTGGACTACGGCAAGACCACCTTCGCCATCGGGGCCCAGGGCGAATACGACACCCGCGGCGCCCTGCAGTCGGGCGCGGACCCGTGGGGCTGGCGCGTCAACGGCACCTATGTCGGACAGTTCTTCGACAACACCCTGGGCGTGACGATCGCCGCCTCCAAGATGGTCGCGCCGAACCAGATCTACGCCCAGCATCCTTACGGCTTCAACCAGCCCAACGACGTGGTTTCGGGCCTGCAGGACCAGGTGCGCAGTGACACCCTGACCCGGGACGGCGTGGTCGCCACCGTGCAGTGGAAGCCGAACGAACGCTTCCAGGCGATCTTCGACGCCTTCATGTCGGACTACACCGACGACGCCCTGATCCGCGGCGCCGAGGTCCAGACGGCCTGCTGCGGCAACGCCACGGCGGTGGGGACCCCGACCGAGGGGCAGAGCAGCTGGATCGTGGCGCCCCAGCTGGAGAACTACGACTACGTCGACAAGGCGCGGCTGAAGACCTTCGGCCTGACGGTGAAGTACGACCTCGGCGGCGGCTGGTTGCTGACCGGCGACGGCGGCTACTCCGACGCGCGGCGCGCCAACAAGCGGGTCGAGCTCTACAACGGGTTCGGCCTCAACGGCGTGCAGAACCACTCCACCGCCACCCTGACCGCCGGCGCGGCCAAGAGCGGCATGATCGGGATCTCCAACTGGAGCGAGGATATCTCCAATCCGGGGTTGGTGGCGATCGGCGAGAACCTCCCCTGGCAGCAGGGCTGGTGGCCCGCCTCCTGGCCGGGCGGCGCCCTGGGCGGGATGTATGGCTCGGCCTACTGGCAGCGGCTGACGTCCCTCGACATGATCAAGGAGACCAACTGGAGGATGGACCGTGACCTCCAGTTCGGGCCCATTTCCCATGTCGACTTCGGGGTCGCCTTCAGCTCGCGGAAGAAGGACTACATCAACCACGAGGGCATCGGTTACCTGACGGGCCAGAACGAGGCGGCCGCCATCCCGGGCAACCTCCTGCAGTCGCCGACCGACCTCGGCGTGTTCGGCCTGCCCTCGGTCATCAGCATCGACGTGAACAAGGCCTGGAACAGCGGCCTCTACACCCCCCTCGATCGGCCCGACGCGGTCGACAAGGACTGGTGGGTGCGTGAAAACGTGCTCACGCCCTACATCGAGGCCAAGATCGACACGGAGTTCGCCGGTCACGCGCTCACCGGCAACTTCGGGGTCCAGGCGGTGCACACCGACCAGCGCGTCGCCAACGTCGCCCAGGCGGGCAACTGGCCCAACTACACCTTCCTGCCCTACACGGTGGACACCAAGTACTGGGACATCCTGCCGTCCCTGAACCTGACCTGGCATGTGGCCGACGAACAGCAGCTGCGTCTCGGCGTCGGCCGCTCCATGGCCCGGCCCAGGTTCGACACCATGGGCGGCAGCACGGCCATCTACTACAATGCGACCAACGCCAACTCGACCAGCCTGAGCTCCAGCCCGTGGTCGGGCAATGTCGGCAATCCCGGCCTGCGCCCCTGGCTGTCGGACGACGTCGACGTCAGCTGGGACTACTTCTTCTCGCCGGGCGAGGGCGTCTCGGTGGAAGGGTTCTACAAGTATCTGGAATCCTTCATCTACGACAAGACGACGATCTTCAACTTCCAGCAGTTCTACTCGTCGAACCTGTTCCAGCCGCCGCCCCAGCTGTTCCTCGGGCCGGTCTCCGAATACGAGAACGCCAGCGGCGGCTCGGTCTACGGCGTGGTGCTCAGCGGGAACGTGTTCCTCAACCACATCTCTCCCGTGCTCGACGGGTTCGGCGTCTCGGCGACGGCGACCCTGCTGGACAGCTCGGTCAACATCCCCGATCCGAGCACGTCGCCGTCCGGCCAGATCCCCGAGCTGTCGCGGTTCGTGGGGAACATCAGCCTCTACTACGAGAAGTACGGCTTCTCGATCCGGATCAACGATCGTTACCGGAGCAAGTACGTGCAGGAGGTGCCGAACTTCGATGGCACCCTGCAGTCGATCGAAGGGGCGTCCGAGAACACCGTCGACCTGCAGGCGAGCTACCAGTTCCAGGAGGGCCGCATGAAGGGGCTGACCTTCAGCGTCTCCGCGCAGAACCTGACGGACACCCCGATGAACAGCTACATCGGCGGCGACCCGTCCCATCCGGAATACTACAAGCTGTTCGGGACCAACGTGTTGTTCGGCGTGAGCTACCGTTACTGAGCCGAGGCGAGAGGCCCGCGGCGGCGGCGCGATCGCGTCGCCGCCAAAGGTCGAGCCGTCCCCGTCCGTCGTCAAAGCCTCTGCGGCCCGCCCTCCCAGGGCCGCCGCGTACAGTCCTGAAAGCCCGCCTCCGTGACCCGCCGCTTCGCGTCCCTCGCCGTCCTGGCTTCCCTCCTCGTCGTCTCGGGCGCCCAGGCGGCGCCTGCTTCCGGAACCTGGAGCTACGCCGGCAAGACCGGCATCGGCACCGCCTACGCCGACTACGGGCCCTCTCGCGCAGCCTCCCGCGTCTGGTTCTCGATCGCCCACGGCGTACTCACCGAGACCATGTACGGGCTGATCCATCAGGCCCAGCTGCGCGAGGTCTCGTTCGCCGTGAAGGGCGCGGATTTCCTGGCCTTCGAAGACCAGGACGTGAACACCCGCGTCGCCTACCTGAAGACCGACGCCGCGGGTCGACCGCGCGCCCTCGACTACCGGATCGTGAACAGGGACCGGCAGGGTCGGTACACAATCGAAAAGGACGTGTTCACCGATCCGAAGAGCGACACGGTCTTCATGCGCGTTACGGTGCGGGCGGGCCGCGAGGCGGTGACGCCGTACCTGCTCGCCGATCCGCAGATGGCGAGCACCAGCGGGGGCGACGAGGCGGAAGCTTCGTCCCGGTCGCTGAGCGCGTTCGAAGGCCCCGACCATCTGGCGATCCGTGCAAGCCAGCCCTTCACGGTGGCCGCCGCCGGGATCGCCGGCGTCTCGGACGGATGGACCGTCCTGAAGCGGAAAGGGCGGCTGGAACCGGCCGCCCGCGCAGGGAGGGGCGATGTGACGCTCGCCGGCCAGTTCGCGCCGGTGCCCGCGGGGGGCGAGGCGACCTATGACGTCGTCCTGGGCTTCGGTCCCACCGACGCCGCGGCGGAAGCGGCGGCCAAGGCGAGCCTCGCGCGTGGCTACGCCAAGGTGCGCGCCGACTACGAAGGAGGCTGGGCGGACTATCTGGCCAAGCTCGGCCAGCTGCCCCGCCTCTCCAGGGAGTCGACCGATGGCGGAAAGCTCCTCTACGCCAGCGCGATGGTGCTGAAGGCGCAGGAGGACAAGACCTATCCGGGCGCGCTGATCGCCTCGCTTTCCACGCCGTGGGGCGACACCCTCCCGGCGACCACCGTCCAGACCGGCTACAAGGCGGTCTGGCCGCGCGACTTCTATCAGGTCGCCTCGGCGCTCCTGGCGCTGGGCGACCGGGAGACGCCCCTCAAGGCGCTCGACTACCTGAAGACCGTCCAGGTGAGGCCGGACACGCCCGGCAATCACGGGGCGAGCGGCTGGTTCCTGCAGAAGACCCACGTGGACGGCGTCCCGGAGTGGACCGGCGTCCAGCTCGACCAGACCGCCATGCCGATCATGCTGGCGGAGAAGCTCTGGCGGCAGGGCCTGATCTCCGGCCCGCATCTGCAGGCCCTCTACAGGACCTCACTCAAGCCCGCCGCCGATTTCCTGACCAAGGGCGGCCATGTGGACTTCGCCGGCAATCAGGCCGACGTCACGCCGCCCAAGACGCCGATGGAGCGGTGGGAGGAACAGCCCGGCTTCTCGCCCTCCACCACCGCGGCGGAAATCACCGGCCTCGTGGCCGCCGCGCAGATCGCGCAGGCCTCGGGCGACCCCGCTTCGGCCAAGCGCTACCTCGCCAGCGCCGACGCCATGGAGGCCTCGGTTGAGCGGACCACCTTCACCACCAAGGGGGTTTATGGCGACGGACGCTATTTCGAGAGGATCTCCCCGGATGGCGATCCGAACAGCGGCGCGGTCCTGCTCGCCAAGAACGGCAAGCCGGCCCTGCCGCAGCAGCGGTATCTGGACGCCGGATTCCTGGAGCTGGTGCGCTACGGGGTGCGCCGGGCCGATGCGCCGTCGATCCGTGAAAGCCTCGGCAAGCTCGACGACGAGAGCCTGCCGGACGACATGCGCGTGCGCTACGACTTCCGCTTCCCCGGCGATCCGGGCGTCTATCCCGGCTGGCGGCGCTACAGCGACGACGGCTACGGCGAGGACGACAAGACGGGCGCGGGCTTCGGCTCCGTCGGCCCGGACGGGAAGGACACGCCGGACCAGCGCGGGCGGGTGTGGCCGATCTTCACCGGCGAGCGCGGCCACTACGAAATCGCGCTGGCGACCCTCCATCATCCGCTGTCCGCGGCGGACCGCAGGCGCATCCGATACACCTACGTCCGCGCCATGGAGCACTTCGCCAACCCCGGCCTGATGCTGCCCGAGCAGGTCTACGACGGGGTGGGGGCCAGCGGCGGGACCGAGCCGCCGGGCCAGGGCACCGGCT
>JAGWSE010000358.1 GCA_028869395.1 Alphaproteobacteria bacterium
ACCTCGTCCGCCACTTCCGGCTTCACCGATCTCAGGAGCCGCGTGCGCCAGAAGATCGAAACCTGCCGGACGAGCTCGGCCTCGATGGCCGCGCGCTCTGGATCGGTGTGGGCGCGCTCGAAGGCGTCGAGCTCGCCCGCGATGGCGGCCTGGCGGTCCAGCACGCTCTTGCGCCGCACTTCGCTGGGATGGGCGGTGATCACCGGCGCGATCAGAGCCTGGCCCAGGAGCTCGCCCACCGCCTCGGCGCCGACGCCCTCGGCCGCCAACGCGCGGAGCGCACCCGCCAGCGTGTCCGGTCGGGTGTCGCCGCTGCGTCCCCGCCGCCTCTGGATCTGGTCTTCGGCGATGTTGGTGATCTGCAGGAAGCAGGCGAAGGAATGAACGAACCGCACCGTGTCGGACAGCGACAGACCCGACAGCCGCTCGGCCATCAGGCGCGCCGCGTCCGTCGTGCCCTCGCGGTGGAAGGCGACGGAGGCCTGGCGGATCTCCTCGATCTGGTTGAACACCGCCTGGCCGTCCTGGGCGCGGATCACGTCGCCCAGCACGCGTCCCAGGAATCGCACGCTCGACCGGAGCTGGTCGGGAAGGGACTGGGTCATCGGGCCAGCAACAGCACGAAGTTGTCGCCGCGTCACTAGTCCGAGCGAAGCGCCGGAGCCGGCCGTTTCGAGAGCGCCTGGAAAGCGGCGAGCAGCCCGCCTGCCCCCGCCAGGACGGCCGCCCCCCCCCAGCAGGGCGGCGATCCCGGCCCAGTCGACGCTCCAGTGCGCATGGAAGACCTTGACCACGACGGGCCAGGCGGCGGCGTAACCCAGCGCCACGCCGGCGACCCCCGCCACCGCGCCAACCGCTCCGTATTCAAGCACATAGGCGGCCAGGATCTGCCCGCGCGAGGCGCCCAGCACCTTCAGCGTCGCAGCCTCGCGGATGCGCTCCCGGGCGCGCGCGGCGATGGCGCCGGCGAGGACGAGCAGGCCCGCCAGCGCCGCGACCGCCGCCGCCCCGCGCACGGCGAGCGCCACCTTGTCGAACAGCGCCGTGGCGCTCTGGAGCTCCTCACGGACTGAGATGACGTTCACGTCCGGGAACTGGGCGGCCAGATCCCGCACGACCGCGGCCTCCTGCGCAGGACTCGCCTTGGCGATGGCCACCTGGTGCAGGTCTGCGCCGGCGAACACCTGCGGCGTCACCACGATGGGGAAGCTTGCGCCGAAGCTTCCGAACTCCACCTTCCGGAGCGCCGCCACGTGTGTGTCGATGTCGCGGCCGAGGACCGAGATGGTGACCTCGTCGCCCACCTTGATGTGGGCCGCGTCGGCGACCTCCTCGTCGAGCGCGACCAGGGGCGGGCCGGCGTAATTCGGCGGCCACCAGGCGCCCTTTCGGATTCCGGGGTTCGGCGGCTGCGGCCCGATCGCCGACATGGTCACGTCGTTGTCGTAGGCCCAACGCTCGTGTTCGGGCAGCCGCTTCGGATCGACGGGCCGGCCGCGCACCCTGACGATCCGTCCCGTGATGAACGGCGCGCGGAAGTAGTTGGCGTTCGTCAGAGGCGTGCCGAACGCCCGCCGCACGGTCGCGTCGAACGCCGGAAGCCGATCACCGGGAACGTCGGTGAACACCAGCGCCGGCGCGGTGCGCGGGGCGACTTCCGAGACCTCGGCGAGCAGACTCGACTGGATCAGCACCACGCAGGCGAGCAGGCCGACGCCCAGCCCAATGGCGGGTGAGGCGGTGCGCGCCGCCGATCGCGGCCCCGCGAGATTGGCCAGGCCGAGGCGCAAGGGGCCCCTCGCGCCGCTGCGGACCCGACCCGCGAGCTTGGCCGCGGCCCAGCCGAGGAGGGAGAGCACGGCGAAAGCCGCAGCCACCCCGCCGATCATGGCCGCCGCCGCCCGCGGCGTCGGCGCCGTGATCACGGCGAGCGCCGCCAGAGCGATCCCGGCCAGGATCGCGCCGATCACCTCCGGGCCGAACGTCAGCCCCCCGGCCAGGTCGCTGCGGAATAGGCTCGCCGGCGGGGTCGAGCGCGCGCGGGCCAGCGGGGCGAGGGAGAAGGCGGCGGCCGACAGCAGGCCGAACGCGCCCGCCCTGAAAAGCGGCTCCGGATAGATCCCGAACAGCGCCGGGACCGGCAGGCTGTTCCTGACCATGGCGCCCAGCACCAGCGGCGCCAGCGCGCCGGCCGCGAGGCCGACACCCACGCCGATCCCGGCCAGGACGCCGATCTGGATCAGATAGACGTCGCGTACCAGCGCGCCTTCCGCGCCAAGCGCCTTCAGCGTCGCAATCGCAGGTTTGCGCGCCTCCAGATAGGCGCTCACCGCCCCGAACACGCCGAGGCCGCCGGCCACCAGCGAGGCCAGTCCGATGAAGCCCAGGAAGTACTCGAGCTGGTCGATGACGTGCTTGGCGCCAGGCGCGGCGTCCGTCCGGTCGTGCAGGCGAAACCCTGTCCCCTTGAGGTCCTTGCGGATCTCCGCTTCCGCGGCCTTCAGGCCCAGCCCCGGCCTCAGCGCGATGCGCACGGTTTCGCCGAACGGGAGGCCCGGTGTGAGGAAGCCGCCCTGCTGAAGCGCGCCCACGCGGGTCAGCACGCGTGGGCCGAGCGCAAACCCGCGGGACAGACGGTCGGGCTCGTCGATCAGCACGGCGCGGACGACCATCGGCACGTTCCCCGCCAGGAAATGATCGCCGATCTTCAGGTGCAGGCGGTCGAGGAGATCCTGCTCCGCGGCGCATCCCCAGGCCGCCCCGTCGGGCGTGAACGCCGCCGCAAGCGACGGCGCGCCTTGCAGGGTCACCTGGCCGGCGAGCGGGTAGTCCCCGGAAACGCCGCGCAGCTCGATGAGTCTTCGATCGCCCGACGGCGCCTGGGCCATGGCGCGATTGGCGACCGCGTAGTCGGTGCGGCCGAGGCTCGCGAAGGCTGCGCGCTCCCGGGACGTGAATTGTCGCATCCAGACCGAGACCGAAAGGTCGCCTCCGAGGATTTCGCGCGACTGGCTGTCGAGGCCCTGGCGGAACGCCTCGGCCGTGGAACCGGCCGCCGCGATCGCGGCGACACCCAGCGCCAGGCAGGCCAGGAATATCCGGAACCCCCGCACGCCGGCCCGCAGCTCCCGGGCCGCGAAGCGCACAGAAAGGGGGATCATGCGGAGGTCTGGAGGTCTGGCGCGACCCGGCCATCTCGCAGCCGGACCTGCCGGTCCGCGCGCCCCGCCAGGGCCTCGTCGTGGGTCACCAGGACCAGCGCCGCGCCCGTCATCGCCGTGAGCTCGAACATGAGCTCGGCCACATGGCGCGCATTGGCTCCGTCGAGGTTTCCCGTGGGCTCGTCGGCGAAGAGCAGGCGGGGCCGGACCGCCAGCGCCCGGGCGAGCGCGACACGCTGTTGTTCGCCGCCCGAGAGCTGATGCGGATAATGGCGGGCGCGGGGCGCCAGGCCGACGCGGTCGAGCCACTCGCGCGCAATGGCGCTCGCGCCGGCTTCGCGGGCGATTTCCAGCGGGGCCGAGACGTTCTCCTCGGCCGTCATGTTGGGCAGCAGATGAAAGCCCTGGAAGACCAGTGAGACGCGGCCTCGCCGAAGCCGCGCACGGCCGTCCTCGTCGAGCCCGGCGAGATCCTTTCCGAACAGCAGCACCCGTCCGCCGGTCGGCCGTTCGAGCCCGGCCGCGACGGCGATCAAGGACGATTTCCCCGAGCCCGAAGGTCCCACCAGCGCCACGCGTTCGCCCGCGCCGACGCGAAGGTCCAGCCCGCGCAGGATCTCCACCGGACCCGCCGACGAGGGCAAGGTGAGCGAGACGTGCTCGATGAGGAGTGGATCCGGGACGAGAGAGTCAGTGACCAGGCTATCGGGTTCGGACACGCGGGGCCCTTCATCGTTTCGCCAGCGTTCAGCAGGCCTTAGATAGGACGAGCCGATGCGTGACACACGATACTCGATCATCTCCCGTCGCGGGCTCGTGGCCGGCGGCCTCGCCGCCCTGCCCGCCCTCGCCCTGGCTGTCGGCGCCTTGGCGGCGGGACCGAAGGTCGTGACGATCCTGGGCGATTCCATCACCGCGGGCCTCGGCCTGCCCGGGCGCGAGGCCCTGCCAAATCAGCTTCACCTGGCCCTGGAACAGCTGCGGGTCCCGAACATCGTTCGGGGCGCGGGCATCTCCGGCGACACCACCGCCGACGGCCTGGGCCGTCTCGCCTTCAGCATCGCCCCCGACACCGCCGTCGTGGTGGTGGCGCTGGGCGGCAACGATCTGCTCCAGGGGCTCGACCCTACGCGCACGCGGGCCAACCTGGACAAGATCATCCGCCGGCTGAAGGCGGAGCATAAGGGCGTGGTCCTGTGCGGGATATCGGCGCCCGCGGAGATCGGCGCGGGCTATGCGAAGGCGTTCAACGCGGTGTTCCCGGCGCTCGCCCGCCAGCATCACGTCGCCTTCTATCCGAACCTGCTGGCGGGGGTGGAGCGCAGGCCGGCTCTGCTGCAGGGCGACGGCCTTCACCCGAACGCCAGGGGCGTGCAGATCATCGCACACCGCCTGGCGCCCGTGGTGGCCAAGGTCCTGAAGGCGCAGCGCTGATCAGTAGGAGCCGCGCCGCATCAGCACCGCCGGCACGGTGCAGAGGATGATGAAGCTGTCGAGGAAGAGGTTGCGGCGCTTGGCGTAGACGCAGTCCAGCGCCACCCGCGTACGGTAGGTGGTGTCGTTGCGTCCGCTCACCTGCCAAAGCCCGGTGATGCCGGGCTTCACGGCGCAGTAGCTCGCGAACCTGCGCCCATACTTCTGCACCTCGGCGTCGACGATGGGACGCGGGCCGACAAGGCTCATCTCGCCCCTCAGCACGTTGAACAGCTGGGGAAGCTCGTCGAGGCTCGATTTGCGCAGGAAGGCGCCCAGCCTTGTCACACGGGGATCATTGCGGAGCTTGTGGTCGCGCTCCCACTCCGCCCGCGCGGCCGGATCGGCAGCCAGGAGGTCGGCGAGCCGCCGCTCGGCGTCGACCGCCATGGAGCGGAACTTCAGGCAATGGAAATAGCGGCCGCCGCGACCGATGCGACGGTGGGCGAAAAGGACGGGACCGCCGTCCTGCATGAAGACGGCGAGCGCGACGGCGAGCATGACCGGGGCCAGGAACACCAGCGCGATAACGGCGACCGCAGCGTTCATCGCGGCCGTCGCCGCCTCATCGAGCGAGATCTTGCGCGGTCGCTGTCGGGTCCTGCCAAGGACCTCGGGGGCGTAGACAATTTCGGACATCGGATCTTCGGAAGCTGGCCGGCGGAGCCACTCCCCGCCGAGAAACGAGCCGTCAACCAACGGCCACGGTTGACGGTTCCGAGGGGGCGGAAAAACCTGCCGGCGATCCAGAACCTTGACCGGACGGGCGCGTTTACTCGCCGACCACCGGACCAGACCCGTCGGTGGGGGTAGGAGTTCAGCCATGGCCGGGACGACGCCAGACGTGGGCGTGATCATCGCCGCCTACAATGCAGAACGCACGATCGAGCGGGCTGTCAGGTCCGCCCTCGCCGAGCCCGAGACCTGCGAGGTCATTCTGGTGGTGGACGGCGCCACCGACGGGACGGCGGAGCGCGCGCGCGCCGCCGACGACGGGACCGGGCGGCTGCAGGTGGTCGAGCTCGCCAGGAGCGGCGGACCGGCTGCGGCGCGCAACGTTGCTCTGGCGGCGAGCCGGGCGCCCTGGATCTGCCCCCTCGACGCCGACGACTACTTCCTCGCCGGCCGCCTCGCCCGGCTGAGGGGCGAGGTGGGCTATTGCGATTTCGTCGCCGACGACCTCCTGCGGGCGGTCGAGGGCCGGCTGAATGCGCCACCGCACGCGATGATCGGCGACCGGATGAACCTGCCGGCCTGCCTGAGCTTCGAGACCTTCGTCCGAGGCAATATCAGCCGCGCCAACCTGCCGCGGGCGGAGCTCGGATTCCTGAAGCCGCTGATGCGGCGCGCCTTCCTGGAGGCGAACCGCCTTCGCTACGACGAGACGCTGCGGCTCGGCGAGGACTTCGCCCTTTACGCCCGAGCGCTCGCCCTCGGCGCGCGGTTCAAGATTCTGCCGCCCTGCGGCTATGTGGCCGTGGAACGGGGCGACTCCATCTCGTCTCGCCACGGCGCGGCGGAGTTGCGCGCCCTTGAGCGCGCCAATCGCGACATCGAAACGCTGAAGCTCACACCGGAAGAGCTTGCCGCATTGCGCGAACACCGCGCGCACGTGTCGGCCAAGGCCGTACTGCGCGAATTCCTCGACGCCAAGCGGGCCGGTGGGCTCCTGGGCGCGGCGGCGGTCCTCGCCCGCGCGCCACAGGCCGCTCCCTACGTCGTCACCACGGTCGCCACCGACGTGCTGCGGCGGTGGAGCACGCACGACAACGCCGCCGGGTCGGGAGCCGCGGCGGCCTGACGATCGCGCCTGAGGATCGCGCGCGCCTGAGGATCGTGACAGCCTGCGCTCAGGCCGCTGCGCCTTCGGCGCGCAGCGGCTCCGGCCGATACACAAGCCTGTTGACCGCCGCCTGGGCGGCATCGCGACTTTCGTCGGCGCCCCGCGCGACGGTCACGCCGTTCTCGTCATAGACGCTCCAGGCCCAGCCCTCCTCGTATTGACTAAGGGAATAGGCGAACGAACGCGGCTCCCGCATGGCCCCTGGCTCCATACTCATGGAACCGAAACACCGCAGGCCGAATGGGGTTGCGGGAATCGTCACAAACTTGAAGCCGGCGACCCGGAATAATTGGCCGGGCTTCACGCAGGACGTTCCAGCCGGCTTCCGGAGCGACCGGCGACGCCCCGGGGCGAAGGCGGCCTCGGCGAAGGCGGCCT
>JAGWSE010000359.1 GCA_028869395.1 Alphaproteobacteria bacterium
GCGCTTCACGGCTTCAAGATCAAGGTCGGCGTTCGTTCCGACCAGGGTTCGGTCGCGAGAAATGGCGTCCATCAGCGAGAGCGGTTCTTTCCGGGGTGAGTTGCGCCGGGACGACGGTCCCGGAATTACGCGTTGGCGCCCCTTCACTTGGATCAGATGGGGGCCCGGGGTTCCCGTGGCGTCCGATCCGCCCAATCTGTATATGGGCTGCCCGCGCCCGCGGGCAACCGTTCCGCCACGTCAGCTGCACCGATGGTCCTGAAGCTCTACGACACCATGACCCGCGAGAAGCGGAACTTCATTCCCCGCGATCCCGAACGGGTGACGATGTATGTCTGCGGGCCCACGGTCTACAACTTCGCCCACGTCGGGAATTTCCGGCCGGTCGTGGTCTTCGACGTGCTGTTCCGGCTGCTGCGCCACGCGTTCGGCGAGGACCATGTCCTCTATGCCGCCAACGTCACCGACGTGGACGACAAGATCAACGCCAAGGCCGCCGACGAAGGCGTGCCGATTCACGTGGTCGCCGACCGCTACCTGGCCGCCTACAACGAGGACGCCGCCCGGCTGGGCGCGCTGCGCCCCACCTTCCAGCCCCGAGCCACCCAGACGATGGATGCGATCATCGGGATGATCGACCGCCTGGTGCGCAACAACGCCGCCTACGCCGCCGAAGGCCACGTCCTCTTCAACACCGAGGCCTACGCCGACTACGGCAAGCTTTCCGGCCGCGCCCTTGACGAGATGATCGCCGGCGCCCGCGTCGATGTGGCCCCCTTCAAGCAGAACCCCGCCGACTTCGTCCTGTGGAAGCCCTCCAAGCCCGGCGAGCCGGCATGGGAGAGCCCCTGGGGAAAGGGCCGCCCGGGCTGGCACATCGAGTGCTCGGCGATGATCGAGCAGACGCTCGGACTGCCCATCGATATCCACGGCGGCGGCATCGACCTGGTCTTCCCGCACCACGAGAACGAGCGCGCGCAGGGCGTCTGCGCCACGCACGAGCCGACCTACGCCGCGTTCTGGCTGCACAACGGCTTCCTGAACTTCGGCGAGGAGAAGATGTCGAAGAGCCTGGGCAACGTCGCCCTGGCGCACGATCTCCTGAAGGCCTACCCCGGCGAGGCGATCCGCTGGGCGCTGCTGGTCGGCCACTACCGTGCGCCGCTCGAGTGGAACGCCGAGCTGATCGAGCAGGCCAAGCGCTCGCTGGACCGGCTCTACGGCGCGCTGGGCGACTCCTGGCGGTTCACCGACGAGACGGCCGACGAGATCGTCGACGCCGCCGTGCTCGCCGCGCTGGACGACGATCTCAACACCTCCGCGGCGCTGGCGGCGCTGTTCCAACTGGCGGACGACATCCGGGCGTCCATCTCGAAGAAGGATCCCCGGCGGGTCGCGGTGGCTCGCAGCAAGCTCCTCGCCTCCGGCGGCCTCATGGGCTTCCTCGGGGCCGATCCTGAGCAGTGGTTCCAGGGCGGCGCGGACGAGGATCTCAAGGCCCGCATCAACGACCTCGTCGCCCAGCGCGACGCCGCCCGCCGGGCGAAGGACTGGGCGGCCGCCGACCGGCTCCGGGCCGAACTCACCGCGCTGAACGTGGAGGTGATGGACGGACCCGCCGGAGCCACCTGGCGCCTGAAGGACAACGCCTGATGCCCATGGCTCCTGCGCCCCAGCTCAAGGCGGGCCTCTTTGCGCGCACCGTCGGACAGCCCAAGAAGAGCGGCGACGCGCCTGCGCCCAAGGCCTCCGGTCCACGCGGCGTGCGCATCGAGCACCGCATTGGCATCCAGGCGCCGCCGCAGGTGATCTGGGATGTGCTGTACGACCTGGCCGGCTGGGCGGAGTGGAACCCGCTCTATCCGAAGGCCTCCGGCGAGATCCGCATCGGCGCCCCGATCACGCTGACGCTGGCCCTGCCCGGCCAGCCCCCCCGCGAGATCCGGCCCGTCGTGTTGGAATGGGTGCCGAACGAGCAGCTCCACTGGCGACTGTCGCTGATGGGCGGACTGGTGAAGACGGTCCGCTACATGGAGATTGAGCAGCTGGCCGAGGCGAGCTGCATCGTCTCCTCCGGCGAGATCATCGGGGGCCTGCTCGGCGGCTCGGCCGCGCGCCAGATGGGCCGCGCCATCCACCGCGGATTCGTCGCCATGAACGGGGCGCTAAAGGAACGCGCCGAAGCGGTCTGGCAGGCCCGGCAAGCCTAGCCCAGCACCTCCGGGTTGACCGGGCTCAGGGGCGGTCGGCCGTTCAGCGCCTCGATCACGTTGCGCGCGGCCATTCGCGCCATGGCCTCGCGCGTGGCGGGCGTGGCCGATCCGATGTGCGGCGCCAGCACCACGTTCGGCAGCTCCGCCAGGCCCGGCGCGAGCTCCGGCTCGTGTTCGAACACGTCCAGCCCCGCGCCCCAGATCGTGCGGCTGCGCAGCGCCTCCACCAGCGCGCGCTCGTCGACCACGGGCCCGCGGGCGGCGTTGATCAGCACCGCCGTGGGCTTCATCAAGGAAAGCTCGCGCGCCCCGATGAAGTGGCGGGTCTCCTCGTTCAGCGGCAGGTGCAGCGAAACGTAATCGGCTTCCGCGAGCAGGGCGTCTCTGTCCCGGTGCTGCGCCCCCGTCTCGGCCTCGAACGCCTCGTCACGCCTGCGGCCGCAGTAGAGGATGCGCATGCCGAAGGCGCGCGCCTTGCGGGCCGTATTCCTGCCGATCCGGCCGGCGCCCACGATCCCCAGCGTCTTGCCGTCCACGTCCAGGCCCATGAAGAAGTCCGGCGTCCAGCCCTTCCACTTCCCCGCGCGGATGTAGGCGTCGGCCTCGGCCAGCCGCCGCGCCGTCGCCAGCAGCAGGGCCATCGTCAGGGTCGCCGTGGCGTCGTCCAGCACGCCGGGGGTGTTGGTGATCAGCACCCTCCGGCGCGTCGCCGCGGCAACGTCGACGTTGTTGAAGCCCACGGCCACATTGGCCACGATCTTCAACTGCGGGCCCGCGGCCGCCAGCAGATCGTCGTCGATCCGGTCGGTGAGCAGCGAAATCA
>JAGWSE010000360.1 GCA_028869395.1 Alphaproteobacteria bacterium
CTGGATGCGACACGGCGTCGTGTTCCCAAGGCTCGCCGACTTGCTGTCGGAGGGCGGCCGGATCGCCATCGTCGCGGGTGACGACCCCGCCGAGGCCGAGTGGATGGACGCTTATCGCGACGTCCTCGTCCGCTGGGTCGAGCGGCAGGGCGGGGTTTGGAACAGCCCCGAGTTCGTCGCACGGGCTCGCGCGCACGAGACCTGGATCGACCTCGAGGGTTCCGAGACGATCGCGGGCGACTGCGAGATGCGGCTCGAGGACCTCATCGATGGGGAACACTCGCGGGCGACCTGGACGCGAGTGAAAATGGGGTCGCTGGCGGAGGCGTTCGACGCGGATCTGCGCGCCGTGCTCGCGCCGCACGCCCACGATGGGCGGGTCGCGTTCCGCACCGGGACCAGGCTGACGTGGGGGCGGCCGCGCCGAACGCCGAAGCCGCTTTAGGCCGGCGCCTTCGCCCGCTCCTCCAGGTGGCCGTCCTTGAGCGCGACGATGCGATCCAAATGGCGGGCGAGCTCGAGATTATGGGTGGCGACCAGGGCGGCGACACCGGTCCTGCGGGCGAGCGCATAGAGGGTCTCGAAGACGCCGGCGGAGGTGGTGGGATCGAGATTGCCGGTCGGCTCGTCGGCCAGCAGCAGGCGCGGGGCGTTGGCCAGCGCGCGGGCGATGGCGACGCGCTGCTGCTCGCCGCCGGAAAGCTGCGCCGGCTGGTGGTCCCAGCGCTCCGCGAGGCCGAGTTCCCCGAGCAGTTGCTCGGCCCGCTGGCGGGCGACCTTGCGGCTGCGCCCGGCGATCATCTGCGGCAGGGCCACGTTGTCGAGCGCGGAAAACTCGGGCAGCAGGTGGTGGAACTGGTAGACAAACCCGATGGTGGCCAACCGCACGCGGGTGCGTTCGCGATCCGGGAGGTCCGAGCAGTCGCGCCCCTCGATGCTGATGCGCCCTCCGTCGGGATGCTCCAGCAGCCCCGCGGCGTGAAGCAGTGACGACTTGCCCGACCCGGACGGCCCGATGAGGCCCACGATCTCGCCGGGGCGCACGTCGAGATCGACCCCCTTCAGCACGGGCAACGCGCCGGCCTGCGTCACATAGGTGCGCTCCAGGCCGCGGATCGAAAGGACCGGCTCACTCATACCGGAGCGCCTCCACAGGATCGAGGCGCGAAGCCCGCCAGGCCGGCGGCAGAGTCCAGACGCAGGACATGAGTAGCGAGAAGACCACGATGGCCGCCACCTCGCGCCAGTCCACCCGCGCCGGAAGGCGGCTCAGGAAGTAGACGTCGGAGGAGAACACCGTCTGTCCGGTGACCCACTCCACCACGGACTGGATCTCGTCGATGTAGACGCTGAACAGGACGCCCGCGAGGACCCCGGCCAAGGTGCCCAGGGCGCCGATGGTCGCGCCGGCCATGAAGAAGATCCGCAGGATCGAGCCCTGCCCCGCCCCCATGGTGCGCAGGATGGCGATGTCGCGGCCCTTGTTCTTCACCAGCATGATGAGGCCCGAGATAATGTTCATGGCCGCGATCACCACCAGCAGGGAGAGGATCAGGCCCATGACGTTGCGCTCGACCTTCAGCGCACCCCAGAACGAGGTGTCGCGCTGCGTCCAATCCGTGACCAGGGCCATCGGGCCCGCAGCGCGCGCGATCGCGGGCTTGATGCGGGGCGCGTCGTCGGGGTTCGTCAGCTTGATTTCGATCTCGTCGACGGATCCCTCGCGGCCGAAGAACAGCTGGGCCTGCTGGAGCGGCATGTAGATGTAGGCCTGGTCGTATTGGCTCATGCCGACGGTGAACGTGCCGCCAATGGTGAAGGCCTTCTGGACCGGCGCCGTGCCGAACGCGGTCGCCCCGCCAGCCGGGGAGACGAGGGTCAGGGTGTCGCCCGCCTTTACGCCGAGTTGCTCGGCCAGCCGGTCGCCCACCAGGATGTCGTCGCCGCCATAATCGCCCTTGCCGTAGTTCTTCAGCGAGCCGTGAGTGATGTTGGAGGCGATGATCTTCGTCGCCGCGACGTCGGAGGCCGAAACGCCGCGCACGATCGCCCCAGTGATCTGGTCCGGCCCCATGGCCAGCACCTGGCCCTGGACGACGGGCACCGCCTGGACGACGCCTGGAACCTTGAGGATGCGCTTGACGGTGGGGCCGAGCGCCGGTCCGTCGACCACCGGGCCGGCGACGAACACATGGCCCTGGAAGCCGAGGATCCGGCCCAGCAATTCTTCGCGAAAGCCGTTCATCACGCTCATGACGATGATCAGCACCGCCACGGCGAGCATGATGCCGATGAACGAGATGAGCGAGATCAGGGCCACCCCGCCCTGGCTGCGCTTGGCCCTGAGATAGCGCCCGGCAAGCATCCGCTCCCAGGCCCCGAAGGGCGGCGCGTGTCCACCGTTGGGCACGCTTGAGGCGCTCACCCCGTGATCGCCTTGAGGGCCGCCTCGAGCGGCAGGCTCTGCCGCTCGCCGGTGGCGCGCCGCTTGATCTCCACGACGCCTTCGGCGACGCCCTTCGGTCCGACGATCAGCTGCCACGGGACGCCCACCAGATCGAGGGAGGCGAACTTGGCGCCGGGCCGCTCGTCGCGGTCGTCGAGCAGCGGATCGAGGCCAGCGGCGGTGAGCGCCTGGTAGGCCTGCTCGGCCACCTGGTCGACGGCCGCCTCGCCGACGCGCAGGTTTACGACCGCCGCGCCGAACGGGGCCACGCTGTCGGGCCAGATGATACCCGCCTCGTCGTGCGAGGCCTCGATGATCGCGCCAACCAGGCGCGAGACGCCGACCCCGTAGGAGCCCATCTGAACGAAACGCTCGGTCCCGTCCGGCATGGCGACCTTGGCGCCCATCGGCCGGGAGTACTTCTCGCCGAAATAGAAGATATGGCCGACCTCGATTCCGCGGGCCGTCATCCGCTCGTCGGGCGTGGCCTCGGCCTCGAAGCGGGCCTGGTCGTGCATCTCGTCGGAGGCGGCGTAGAGGCGCGTGCGCTGGTCGACCAGCGGCTGCAGGTCGCCGTCCCAGTCGATGTCCGGCCCGGGCGCCCCCATCTCGACGAGGTCCTTGTGAGCGAACACCTGGCTCTCGCCTGTGTCGGCCAGGATGATGAATTCGTGCGAAAGGTCGCCGCCGATCGGACCGGTGTCGGCCCGCACCGGGATCGCCTTCAGGCCGAGCCGCGCATAGACGTTCAGATAGGCCAGGAACATGCGGTTGTAGGCGCGCCGGGCCGCCGCCTCGTCCACATCGAAGGAATAGGCGTCCTTCATCAGGAACTCGCGGCCGCGCATGACCCCGAAGCGGGGGCGCCGCTCATCACGGAACTTCCACTGGATGTTGTAAAGATTCTTCGGCAAGTCCTTGTAGGACTTTATATAAGCCCGAAAGATATCGGTGATGACCTCTTCCGCCGTGGGGCCGTACAGCAGGTCTCGCTCGTGGCGATCCTTGATGCGCAGCATCTCCTCGCCGTAGTCGTCGTAGCGGCCGCTCTCGCGCCAAAGGTCGGCGAGCTGGAGGGTCGGCATCAGGACCTCGACGGCCCCGGCGCGGTTCATCTCCTCGCGCACGATCTGCTCGATCTTGCGCAGGACCTTCAGCCCGATCGGCAGCCAGGCGTAGATGCCGGCCGCCTCCTGACGGATGAGGCCGGCGCGCAGCATGAGCTGGTGGGAGACGATCTGGGCGTCCGACGGCGCTTCGCGCAGCGTCGGCATGAAGTAACGCGACAGGCGCATGAGCTCTCGGGTTCGCCTTCTTACGGGAGGGGATGCGAGCGGCTCTGATAGCCTCCCGCGTCAAGGCTTGGCAACGCGCCCCGCGGC
>JAGWSE010000361.1 GCA_028869395.1 Alphaproteobacteria bacterium
CGGCCATGATGATCGCCGCGCCGGCCGAGATCATCCCGGCCAGAAGGGCGAGCGCCGCGCCGAGCTTCATGTTCGGAGAAGACGGCGAGGTCGGGATCGCGGCGTGACCGTTGATCGAGGCGTCCGCCTGCTCGAGGCTGCTCTCGGCCGCCACCTGCTTGGCGCGGTTCAGATAGGCGTCGTAGATCGCCTTGGCCGCGTCGGACTTCTGCTGCAGGGCGAGCAGGCCGATGGCCGCCTGATTGTTGGCCGTGATGCCGCCCTCGGCGCCGCCGCGGCTGGCGATCAGCGAGGCCTCGCGACCTTCGGCCGCCTGAGCATCCGCGCGCAGGCTCGACAGGATCCGGTTGATCTCGGCCTGGATCTCGCTGCGGACGTCGCGCAGCTGGTTCTCCGTGCGCTTCACATCCGGATAGGCGTCTGTGAAGTCGGTTTTCAGCTGGGCGAGCTTCACGGAGAGCTGAGCCTCCTGCTTGCGCAGCTGCATGATGGTCTCGGAGTTCAGCGCCGCGCCGACGTCGGCGCCGCCGCTGCCGTCGCGAAGCTGGGCCTCCGCGGCGCGCAGGCGGGCCTCCTTCTCCGCCGCGTCGGCCTTGGCCGCCGCGATCTGCGTATTGAGGGTGGAGACTTCCTGCTCGGCCATCGTCTGGCCCTGGGTCGAGAACAGGCCGTGGGCGTTCTTGTATTCCTGGACGGCCGCCTCGGCGGCTTCAGAGTCGCGCCGCATCTTCTCGAGGCTCTGGCCGAGTTCGGAATTGGCCTTCGAGGCGAGCGCGATCTTATCGTCGAGCTGCTTCTTCAGGTATTCGTCCATGTAGACGTTCGTGAGCAGCGCCGCCTTCTGCGGAGAGGTGGAGCTCACGCCCACGTAGACCACGTAGGTCAGGCCCGCGCGGTGCACCCAAACGTGGCTCATCAGCGCGCCGGCGACCCGGCTGATGAGCCTCGGGTCGGGGTTGGTGATCGGCGCGTGCGCGGGGACGAGGCCGAAGAAGCCGGGCTTCATGGCGCTGTTGAATTCCGGATCGTTGTAGAGCTTCATCCGGCGCACCACCCGCTCGGCGAGCGATTGGGAGCGGAGGATCTCCACCTGGGTGTCGACCGCGCTGGTGTCCGGCGGCGGGCCCCAGGACTGCGGCTGGTTCGGTTCGGCGAGATTGGCGCCGGTCGGATTGATGACGACAGAGCCGGTGGCGCTGTAGGTCGGCGTCTTGAGGGCGAACGCCGCCAGGACGACGATGAAGACTGCGGCGCCCACGCCGAGCGCGAGCCTCGCCCTCTGCAGCAGGATGCCGAACAGCTGGCGCAAATGCATGCGCTCGGGCTCGATCGGTCGGAAGGCCTGCCCGGGATGGGCGGGCAGCTCATGCGAGATCGGGATGAGACTGTTCATGTGTGACCTGCGTTCGGACCATCTTGCCGAGGTGGGGGGCCGGGAGTTCAGCGTGCCCGCGGCGAACGCGCGTGCCTGTCCGGGGATCGGAGGTCATCGCGCGGTTCCGTTTTTCGGGCCTCGTCGGCTACGCCTCGTTCGGAAAAAGCTAGCGTCGCCAATAACCCCGAGCGCTCTAGGCGGTTCCTCGCAAAGTGACGCTCGGGGAGGCGGGGGGACACGGCCTGGCGCTCAGGTCACCAGGGACGCAGGACCATGCCGAGGAGTCCCAGCACCGAGCCGCCCTGGAAGTTCTGCATGAAGGACTTCGCGCCCGACTGGTCGACGACCACGATGTCGTTGCCGTAGACGGTCGGGTCGGGCGCGCGGCCCTCGCGGATCTGGGCGAGGTCGTAGAAGGCGCTGCGGCGCTGGCCGTCGATCGTGCGGAAGATCGCCACCCGGTGGGGATTGGCGAGCCTCGGGTCGGGACCGGAGGCGAGCGCCACCGCCTCGAGCAGCGTCGTCGGGCCTTGCAGCGGGTAGACGCCGGGTTTGGTGACGGCGCCGTCGACGGTCACCTTCTCGCCGTTGGCGTCCTTCACGGAGACCACGACGATGGGGTTCTTCATGTACTTGGCCTTGAGCGCCGTGGCGATGTCGTCGGACAACTGCTCCGGGGTGCGGCCGGCGGCCTGGATCTGGCCGATCAGCGGCATCAGGATCTTGCCGCTGGGATCGACCTCGACCGTCTTGGTGAGTTCGGGAAGCTGGGACACGTTCACGTCGAGCGTGTCCATCGGGCCGATCCGGTAGGCCGTTGCGCCAGGACTGAGACGGACCGCGGGATCGGGCGGGGGCAGCGACGCTGTCGCGGCCAGCGCGGGGGTCGCCGCGAGCGCGAGTAACGCCGCGGCGGCAAGCGAGGATGAACGCCTGCGCATGATGTGAAATTCTCCAATCGCGACCAAACGATTGCGGCGGGCGGTCCGCCGCGCGTCACCAACTCCGACGCGGGCGGGCCTGTTCCGCTTGTTTCCGAAGAAGTTCCCCGGAACCGTTCAGTAGAGCTGGAGTTCGCGCACGCCCGCGAGGCGCGCCGCGGCGCCGGCGTGCAGCGACCCGCGCACCAGCCAGCGGCTGCGCCGCCCAGGCGAGAGCGCGCTCATCGCCGCGCCCGTCAGGCAGACGCCCCCCTTGGCGGCGGCCAGGCCCATCTGGGCGAGACGAGCGGGGCCGCGGTGCAGATGCGACAGGCGTGCGCCGTGTGTCTGGCCTGTCCGGAAACTGCGCTTGAGCAGCCAGGGCAGGCTGGCGCGGTGCGCCGGCACCGGCTCGAAGGCGAGCGCGTCCTCCGCATAGCCGATCGTGCCGCCGGCGTCGGTCAGGCGATAGAAGAAGTCGTCGTCCTCGCCACCTTGCCGGCCCAGGGCCTCGTCGAAGCGAAGCCCCCGCGCCACGACCGCGCTCCGGCGCATCAGCACATTGCCCGCGTAGCCCTTCAGGATCCGCCCTCCCGTGCGCACCGGCGCAGTGGAATGGAAGTCCTCGCCGGCCAGCCAGGCCGGCGCGTCCGCGCCGTATATCGCCTTCACCGGCCCCAGCACCGCGTCCCAGCCGCCGCGCTCAGCCTCCGCGATGAGAGCCGCGAGCCAGCCTGGCGCGGCCGTCTCGTCGTCGTCGATGTAGGCGAACCATTGCGCCGTGGCCGCATCGAGGCAGGCGTTGCGGGCCACCGAGATGTTGCGCGCCGGCGCGTGCACATAGGCCACATCCAGCCCGTGGCGGGTGGCGGCGGCGCGCACGACGGGCTCCGCGCTCGGCGGCTCGTCGTTGTCCGCGACAATGACCCGCACGCGCCAGCTCTCCGGCAGCGCCTGGGCGGCGATGGAGGCGAGCGTCTCCGCGACCGCCGGGCGGCGGAAGGTGCAGACCCCGACATCCACGTTCATCGCAATCCCGTCCGAAGCTGACGCCTTGACCGTGCGCGGAATGGCTGGACGGCCCCTCCGGTTCCGTGGCGCGACGGGCTTCGAACAGGCGCCCCGAGGAAGCCTGCAGAGCGTCTCGGTCGGCCGCTCCGCCGAGGATCCCGTCGGACAGGCTCCGGAGGGACCGGTCGGCGCGGCCATCGCCGTGGTCCGCCAGGCCGCCTTCGTCCAGAGCGCCTTCGCCCAGGCCGCCTTCGCCGAGGCCGCCTTCGCCGAGGCCGCCTTCGCCCCGGGGCGTCGCCGGTCGCTCCGGAAGCCGGCTGGAACGTCCTGCGTGAAGCCCGGCCAATTATTCCGGGTCGCCGGCTTCAAGTTTGTGACGATTCCCGCAAC
>JAGWSE010000362.1 GCA_028869395.1 Alphaproteobacteria bacterium
CGAGACGATGAAGGACGCCCACGAGTGGGATGTGATGCTGACCTCGGGCGTGCTGTTCCCGCAGATCAGGCCCGAGGAGGTCCGCCGGATCGCGGCGCCGGCTCTGCTTCTCTCGGGGGCGAAGTCCTATCCGTTCCTGGGCCTGATCGACGAGGCGCTGATGGCCCTCCTGCCGAATGCGCATCGGATCGTGTTCCCCTCCGCCACCCATCAGATGTGGCTCCAGGAACCCGACGCGTGCCGCAAGGCCGCGCTCGCCCTGCAGAATCAGGCTTGACCCTTATGCGCACGACTTGGCTTCGCGCCCCGGTTTCGTCAAAGGATGGCCGATGCTGATCGTCCTCTCGCCGGCCAAGGCTCTCGACTTCACCGCGGGGCCCGACACGGCGCCGCTGACCGCTCCGCAGCTCCTCGACCAGACGACGGAGCTTGCCAAGGCCACCAGGCGACTGACCGCCCGCGACCTGAAGCGGCTCATGTCGCTCTCGGACAACCTGGCCAAGCTGAACCGCGAGCGCTTCCAGGCCTTCGATCCGGCTTCCGAGGAAGGTGTGCAGGCCGCCTTCGCGTTCAACGGCGACGTCTATGCGGGCCTGAAGGCGCGGACGCTCGACAAGAAGAGTCTCGTCTGGGCGCAGGATCACATCCGCATCCTGTCGGGCCTCTATGGCGTGCTCCGTCCGCTGGATGCGATCCAGCCGTACCGGCTGGAGATGGGTACGCGGCTGAAGACCCGGCGCGGCGAAAGCCTCTACGACTTCTGGGGCCCGCGCATCGCCCAGGCGCTGAACGAGGCGGCTCAGGGGCACAAGGACCGCACGCTCGTGAACTGCGCGAGCGGAGAATACTTCGGCGCCGTCGATCGCAAGGCCCTGAAGCTGCCCGTCCTCACCTGCCGCTTCCTCGAGGAGAAGGATGGCGAGGCGCGGATGATCTCGTTCTTCGCCAAGAAGGCGCGGGGGCTCATGGCGCGCTGGGCCGTCGACCATCGCATCGAGACCGCGGCGGACCTGAAGGGCTTCGACGCAGAAGGCTACCGGTTCGTGGCCTCGGCCTCGGGCGACGACGAGTTCACCTTTTCCCGGCCGCAGCCTGCGCCCGTCGCCCAGCAGCGCAAGGAATCCGCCGATGCCTGATTACGGCCTGAAGGGACAGGCAGCGGTCGTCACGGGCTCGACCAGCGGCATCGGCCAGGCCATGGCCCGCGCGCTTGCCGCCGAGGGCGTCGACCTCCTGCTGAACGGCTTCGGCGATCCGGACAGGATCGAAGCCGATCGGGCCGCGCTCGAAGCGGAGACGGGCGTGCGCGTGCTCTACCACGGCGCGGACATGACCAGGCCCGCCGAGATCGCCGACATGGTGGCCACCGCCCACCGGGCGTTCGGGCGCCTGGACATCCTGCTGAACAACGCGGGCATCCAGCACGTCGCGCCGGTGGAGGATTTCCCGGACGAGAAGTGGGACGCGATCATCGCCATCAACCTGTCGAGCGCCTTCCACGCCACCAAGGCGGCCGTGCCGATCATGAAGGCGCAGGGGCGGGGGCGGATCGTGAACCTCGCCTCGGCGCACGGCCTCGTCGCCTCGCCGTTCAAGTCCGCCTACGTCGCGGCCAAGCACGGCGTCGTGGGCTTCACGAAGTCGGTCGCTCTGGAGCTCGCGCGCACAGGCGTGACATGCAACGCCATCTGCCCAGGCTACGTGAAGACGCCTCTGGTGGAGGCGCAGATCGCCGACCAGGCGAAGGCCCGAGGCATCCCCCCCGAGCGCGTCATCGAGGACGTCATCCTGGCCGCCCAGCCGAACAAGAGCTTCGTCGAATATCCGCAGCTGGCCGGCATCCTGCTCTACCTGGTGTCCGACATGGGCGCGTCCGCGACCGGCGCCGCCTTCACCATAGACGGCGGCTGGACCGCCGCCTGAGGCTTGACCTCCGTCGCGGAACCGGGACTTTGGTTTCCAACGATCGTTTGAATTCAGCAGGGGGAAGCGTCCATGGCGTACAAGCCGTTCGACCTGACGGGCAAGGTGGCGCTGGTCACCGGCGGCAACGGCGGCATCGGCCTGGGCATGGCCGAGGGCCTTGCGGCCGCCGGCGCCAAGGTCGCCGTTTGGGGCCTCAACCCCGAGAAGAACGCCCGCGCCGAGGCGACGTTGAAGGGCTACGGCGGTGACGTGCTGGTCCAGCGCGTGGACGTGTCGGACGAATCCCAGATCGTCGATGGCGTCGCCGAGGTGCTGAAGACCTTCGGCCGGCTGGACTTCACGGCCGCCAACGCCGGCATCGGCGGCGGCGCGCCTTTCGACGAGATGACGACCGAACGCTGGCGCCGCGTCACGACGGTCAATCTGGACGCCGTGTTCTGGACCTTCCGTGAAGCCGTGCGCCACATGAAGAGCCGCGCCGAAGCCGGCGATCCCGGCGGCTCGCTGGTGGTGACCTCGTCCACCTCGGCCATCCACGGCGCGCCGCGCAACGAGGCCTACGCCTCGACCAAGAGCGGCGTGCTCGCCATGGTTCGGGGCCTGGCGGTCGAGTACGCCCGCTTCGGGATTCGCGCGAACTCCATCCTGCCCGGATGGATCGCGACGGACATGACCGAGGGCGCCCAGCACAACGACAAGTTCAACGAACGGGTGATCCTGCAGCGGGTCCCGTTCCGGCGCTGGGGCGAGGGCGAGGATTTTGCCGGCATCGCGGTCTATCTCGCGTCCGACGCCTCGAAGTTCCACACCGGCGACAGCTTCGTCATCGACGGCGGCTACACGATCTTCTGAGGAGGAGGACGTCCCATGGGCCTGCACACGCCACTCTGCGACCTGCTCGGCGTCGAGCATCCGATCATGCTGGCGGGCATGGGCGGCGTCTCCTACGCCGAGCTCGCCGCCGCTGTCTCGAACGCCGGCGGGTACGGCGTGCTCGGCATGGCCGGCCGGGGCCCCGACTTCATCCGCGACCAGATGCGGCAAGTGAGGAAGCTCACCGACAAGCCGTTCGGCGTCGACCTTCTGGCGGCATCGCCCGAGAGCCTGGTGGCCTCTGTCGACGTGATCATCGAGGAGGGCGCCTCCTCGTTCGTCGCGGGCCTGGGGGTGCCCATGCCGATCCTCGAGAAGCTCAAGAAGGCCGGGCTGAAGGTCATGGTCGTCTGCGGCGCGGTGAAGCACGCGGTCAAGGCCGAGCAGGCCGGCTGCGACGCCGTCATCTGCCAGGGCGGCGAGGGCGGCGGCCACACCGGCCTCGTCGGCACCATGCCGCTCGTGGCGCAGGCCGTGGAGACGGTGAAGGCGCCGGTGGTCGCCGCAGGCGGCCTCTACGACGGGCGCGGGCTTGCGGCCTCCCTGTGCCTGGGCGCAACCGGCGTCTGGATGGGCACCCGCTTCATCGCCTCGAGGGAAGCCCACGCCGGCGAGCTCTATCGGGACGTCATCCTGGAGGCCTCGGACGAGGACACCGTGCGCACGCGCTGCTACTCGGGCAAGCCGATGCGGGTGAAAAAGAACCCCTACGTCGAGGACTGGGAGCGGCGTCCCGGCGACATCCAGCCCTTCCCGCAGCAGGCGATGCTGTCGTCGCGCGCCGGCGTGATGGGCGGCATCGGCGGCCAGATCGAGGGGCTCGACGCCGACAGCTCCGCCTTCGCCATGGGCCAGTCCGCCGGGGGCATCCGCGAGGTGCTTCCCGCCGGTGAGATCGTGAAGCGGATCATGGCCGAAGCCGAAGCCGCCCTCGACCGCGCGAACGCCGTGCGGACCCGGGCGAAGGAGCCCGTCTAGCTAGGGGGCGTTCGCCAGATAGGCCACCGGGTCGCGCGCGAAGTGCGAGAACTCCGCGATGCAGCCCTGCCATGCGCCGAGTTCCGTGACGAGGTGCTGGCGCGTGTCGTCGCCGAACAGCAGCGTCGACATGAGCACGTGCGCCTTGCCGGATTTGTCCATGTAGCCGCGGCACATGGCCGAGGCCTGGTTGAAGCCGTTGATCTGGACGAGGGAGGGCGATCCTCCGGCTTCGAAGTCGAACAGGGCGGCCTTGCAACGCCGGCCCTGCGGGTCGCATTGGGCGAACTGCACCGAGAAGTCCGCAAGGGTCGACGTGACGGTGAGCATGACACCGTCCGGCGGCTTGGGCGTGGACTTGGCCTTCGCCCCCGCGCCTTCGAGGATGTCCATCATGGCGGCGGGATCGCCCGCATCGATCGCGACGGACTGGGCGGATGGGCCGTGCGCCGCGGCATGTGGCGCTGTCGGTTTCGGGGCCCGCTGGTGGGGCGGATGCTTGGGCGCCGCCGAGGCGCTGGAGGCAAGGAGCGCGGCGGCGAGCAGCACGATCGTCGAGCGGAGCATGGGCGAGCGCTAGCAGTTTCGCGGGTCCGGCGCGAGTGCGCCCGAATACGGTCACGATCTCGGCGCCGCGCCGACCCAACTTGACCCTGCGACCATCGGGGCGCTTATGTGCGCGCCGAAGGAACCACCCAGGAGAAACGAAAAACTATGAGGCCCAAGGTTTTGAGGCTGGCCGCCGCACTGCTGATCGCGGCGCTGGCCCCCGCGGCTGTCCTGTCTGCGGCGCCCAAGGAAGCGCCGAAGGTTTCGGAAGCCCAGCGCAAGCAAGGTATGGCCGAGGCCCCGGCCATCGTCCAGGCGGCCGGCATTCCGTGCCAGGTCAGCGACGCCCGCTTCGTCGGCAAGACCGCCGAAGACAAGAAGACCAAGAAGCCCGCCATGAGCTACTACGAAGTGGCCTGCGGCGCCGGCAACATGGGCTTCGTCCTGCAGGCCGCACAGGGCGGCCCGACCACGGCGTTCAGCTGCCTCGAGGCCGACACCCCGCAGGAAGCCGGCAAGCCGCCGGCGCTGCCCTGCATCCTGCCCGGCAACGCCGATCCGAAGGCGACGCTCGCGCCCCTGATGGCGAAGGCCGGCGCGGCCTGCACGCCTACGGAGGCGCGCGGCATCGGCCAGACGAAGACGCAGAGCTTCTATGAAGTGGCCTGCCAGCAAGGCACAGGCTTCGTCGTGATCGCCTCGGCGCCGTTCGATCCTGCCAAGGGGGTCCAGGCGCAGAACTGCCTGAACTTCGACCAGACGCAGGGCAACATCAAATGCACGCTCACCACCGAGCAGCAGCGCCTGGCCATCGTGGACCAGATGCCGGCCGAGGCGAAGGTCAACTGCGCCATCAAGGGCAAGCGCTTCGTCGGCACCGCCCGCGACGGCGGCGACTTCTACGAGGCCGCCTGCCAGGACGGTAAGGGCTACATCTTCAAGGTCGCCAACGGCACGGTGGCCCAGAGCTGGGACTGCGCCCACGCCCAGGGCATCCTCGGCGGCTGCCAGCTGACCGACGCTCGCCAGGCGGAGACGCAGGAAGCGGCGACGTACACCAAGCTGGCCCATGAAGCCGGCTCGAGCTGCAACGTCACCAAGTACGCCGACTTCCCCGCCCGCGGTCAGGACGAGGTGGTCGAGATGGTCTGCACCGACGGCGACAGCGCCATCGGCATCTTCCCCGCCACGGGCAAGGGCCGGGTGCTCGACTGCGGCCACGCCCTGGTCGAGGGCTACAAGTGCTCGATGGGCAAGATCGACTACGCGCCCATCACGGCCGACCTGCGCAAGTTCAACGACAAGAGCTGCCAGGTCTCGGAGATCCGCATCGCCGGCAAGACCGCGAAGGGCACGGTGCTGATGGAAGTGGCCTGCGCGGACAAGCTGCCGGGCTACATGATCGAGTACCAGGAGCATCCGGTGACCGCGATCGCGGCGACCGGCTGCCGGTTCGCGGGCAACTGCGAGCTGCCGAGCAACAAGGCGACCAAGTAGGTCACCCGGCTCGGTTCGACGGATCAGGCCCGCGGGGTTCGCGCCCCGCGGGCCTTTTTCGTCAGATGACCGCTTCGATGAACATCGGGCCGCGCTGACCCATGGCGGCGGCGAAGGCGGCCTCGAACTCCTCCCCGGTCGTGCAGCGGCGGGCCGGGACGCCCAGGCCCTTGGCGACGGAGGTCCAGTCGATCGCCGGATCGCCGAGCTCGAGGAGCTTGGCGGCCTGCGGCCCGGCCTGGCCCGCGCCGGTCCGCGCCATCTCGATGTTGAGGATGCGGTAGGTGTTGTTGGCGAACACGATCGCGGTGAC
>JAGWSE010000363.1 GCA_028869395.1 Alphaproteobacteria bacterium
ATCGCGCTGGGCGGACTCGAGATCGAGGTCCTGCACACCCCCGGCCACACGCCGGCGGACGTCAGCTACTGCATCGGCGATGCGGTGTTCGTGGGCGACACCCTGTTCATGCCCGACTACGGCACCGCGCGGGCCGACTTCCCCGGCGGCGACGCGCGCGCCCTCTACCGTTCGATCCGCCGGATCCTCGCCCTGCCGCCGCAGACCCGCCTCTTCATGTGCCACGACTACAAGGCCCCGGGGCGCGAGGCCTACGCCTGGGAAACCACCGTCGCGGCGCAGCGGCAGGCCAACGTCCACATCCGCGACGGGGTCGGCGAGGAAGACTTCGTCGCCATGCGCCAAGCGCGCGACGCCGGCCTCGCCGCGCCGGCCCTGCTGATGCCCTCCATCCAGGTGAACATCCGCGCCGGGCGCTTCCCCCCGGCCGAGGCCAACGGCGTCCGCTACATGATGGTCCCGGTGAAGATCAAAAGCCTGGCGGCCGCTCAAGCCCTCGCGGCGCAGCGCTGAGGCGGATCACCGGCCATGTCCCTGCAAGATCTTCTCGCCATCTTCGCCGGCAGCATTGTCGGCTTCTCGCTCGGCCTGATCGGCGGCGGCGGCTCGGTGCTCGCCGTGCCGCTGCTGCTCTACGTTGTGGGCGTGCGCGATCCGCACGTGGCCATCGGCACCAGCGCGCTCGCCGTGGCGCTCAACGCCTTCGCCAACCTCGCCCAGCACGCCCGGGCGGGCAATGTGAAGTGGCCCTGCGCCGTCTCCTTCGCCGGCGCCGGCGTAGTCGGCGCGCTGATCGGCTCCACGCTCGGCAAGATGGTCAACGGCCAGCACCTCCTGGCCCTGTTCGCTATCGTCATGATCGCGGTGGGCGCCTCGATGCTGCGCGGCCGCTCCGGTGAAGGCGATCCCGCTGTGCGGATGCACCGCGGCATGGCGCCCCGCATCCTCGCCATCGGGCTCGGCGCAGGCCTGCTCTCCGGCTTCTTCGGGATCGGCGGCGGCTTCCTGATCGTCCCCGGCCTGGTAATGGCCAGTGGCATGCCGATCCTCAACGCGGTCGGCTCCTCGCTGTTCTCGGTGGGCGCGTTCGGGGTCACCACCGCGGCTAACTACGCGCTTTCCGGCCTGGTGGACTGGCGAATCGCCATCCTGTTCATCGTGGGCGGCGTCGCGGGCGGCATGGTCGGCATGAAGCTCGCCATGCGTCTGGCCGGCCGGCGGGGCGCCTTGGTCAAGGTCTTCGCCTTCGTGCTTTTCGCAGTGGCGGCGTACATGCTCTATCGCAGCGTGGGCCCGCTCGTCGGGCTCGGGTGAGGGGCATCCCGGGCCTCGGAGGTGGGTTGCCCGTGACGGCGCCAGGGCGCCACGCCGTTCGGCTCCGCAACGCCATCGACCGCTTCGGCCAAGAATGCGGGCGAAGCCACGTAGGGCCCGCGCCATTTGGGCCCGATGCAGGCGCTCCTCCGCGCTCGCATTGCGGCGGATCAAGGCCGTGCCCCGCTCGGGGCACGATCGTGAACCGTCCCTCTTCGCAAAGCATGCACGTGGCCACGCACGAGATCCTCGACGGTATCGGTGATGCGATTTACGCGCTCGATGCGGATTGGCGGATCACCTTCTTCAATCGCGCGGCCGAGCGCTTCTTCGGGCGTGACCGCAAGGAGCTTCTCCGCCGGGTCGTTTGGGACTGCTTTCCGGCGGCGAGGGGACCGAGATCGGCCTGGCCCTCCTGCGCGTGATGAAGAGCCGCGAAGCGGCCCACCTGGACGTCTTGAGCCCCACGACGGGCTTGTGGACCGACACCCGCATCTTTCCGTTGGCAGGCGGCGGCCTGGTGGCGAGCTGGCGCGACGTGACGGCGGATAAGCGCCGGACGCAGGAACTGGCCTCGGCGGTCGACACCCGCGACCGCGCCGTCCGCGAGCTTCGCACCGTCATCGATCACGTTCCCGCAATGATCGCCCATTGGGATCGCGACCTGAAGTGCAGGTTCGCGAACGAAATTTACATGGAGTGGTTCGGCCGCACCTCCGAGGCGATGGTGGGTCTGTCGATGCAGGCCTTGATGGGCGAGGAGCTGTTCCGGAAGAACGAACCGTTCATCAGGGATGCCCTGGCCGGGATCCCCCAGCAGTTCGAACGGGCGCTCAGGAAGCCGTCTGGCGAGATCCGTCACACGTGGGCGCAGTACATTCCCGACGTCGACGCGAAAGGAGCCGTCCACGGCTTCTTCGCCATGGTCACCGACGTGAGTCCATTGAAGGCGCTGGAAGACAGCCTCAAGCAGGCGAACGCGGCTCTGGAGGTGCAACGCCGCGCCGCGGAAGCCGCCACGGTGGCGAAGACCGCCTTTCTCTCGAATATGAGCCACGAGCTCAGGAATCCCCTCACCAGCATCATCGGCTACGCCGAACTCCTGGCGAAGCGCGGAGCCACTGATGAAACCCAGAGGCGGTATGTGTCGCGTGTGTACGACGCGAGCACGGCGTTGCTGGAGATCATCAATGAGGTGCTCGATTACTCCAAGCTCGAGGCCGGCCAGGTCGAGATCGAACGCGTCCCGACCGACCCGCTCGTCCTCGGTCGCCGCGTGCTGGAGATGTTCGAGCCGACAATGGACAAGAAGGGGCTGGCGCACAGCTTCGAGGCGGTAGGCGCGCCAGCTCTGGTTCTGGCTGACGAGACCCGGATTCGTCAGGTTCTGGTCAATCTTGTGGGAAACGCCGTCAAGTTCACCTCCGCCGGATCCGTTTCCTTGCGCTGCACCTATGACGGCGCCGCGCGCGAGCTGCGCTACGAGGTGATTGACACCGGCCCGGGCATACCCGCCGATCGCCTCGATCGGCTCTTCCAGCGCTTTTCGCAGGTCGACTCCTCGACGAGCCGAATAGTCGGTGGGACAGGACTGGGCCTGGCGATTTCCAAAGCCCTCGCGACCGCGATGGGCGGCGACGTGGGCGTGCTGAGCATTCCTGGCGAGGGAAGCTGCTTCTGGGTCCAGATCCCATGCGACGTCGTCGAGATCGACGAGCGGCGGCGGCAGGCGCCGGAAAGGCCGCAGCCTGGCCTTGCGCTTCGCGGGATGCGTCTGCTGGTGGTGGACGACGACCCTGCCAACCG
>JAGWSE010000364.1 GCA_028869395.1 Alphaproteobacteria bacterium
CACCTTGGTTTCCGCGCCGCGGCCGGCCAGCGGCTCGAACGAGCCCAGCGCGGCCAGCCCGTCGCCCAGGTCCACGCCCAACGCCTCGAGCATCAGCAGCACGGCCATGGAATTCAGGCCCCAGTGCAGCCCGGTCTGCAGGATGGGGAAGTCCAGCGCCTTGCCATGGAAGCGCGCCTGGATCACCGCGTGCCCCGCCGCAGCCTGGAAGTCGATGAGGCGCGCGTCGCAGGCCTCGGCCATGCCAAAGGTGCGCACCTCGGCGCCAGCCGCGAGCGCGGCGGCCTTCAGCAGGTCGAACCAGCGGTTGTCGGCGTTCAGGATGGCGATCCCGCCGGGTTCGAGGCCGTCGAAGATCTCGGCTTTGGCCTGGGCGACGCCCTCCTCGCCGTTCGGAAAGTTCTCGGTGTGGACGGGGCCGACGGTGGTCACCAGCGCCGCATGAGGCCTCACCATCCGCGTGAGCGGGCGAATCTCCTCGGCGTGGTTCATGCCGATCTCAAAAACCGCGCGCTCGGTGTCACGGGGCATGCGCGCCAGCGTCAGAGGCACGCCGATGTGGTTATTGTAGCTCTTCACCGAGGCGTGCCAGCGGCCGGCGAGCCGGAGCCCCGCCGCGATGGCCTGGGTGACCGAGGTCTTGCCGACCGAGCCGGTGACGGCGCCGCGCCGGGCCTGGGGAGCGCGGTCGCGGGCGGCGAGGCCGAGCTTTTCCAGCGCCGCGAGCGTGTCGTCGACCATGACGGCCGGACCTGCCACCGGCTTCGACGCAAGCACGCCGGCGGCGCCGGCCATCAAGGCCGGCTCCACGAATTCATGGCCGTCGCGCACGCCGGCCAAAGCGACGAACAGGTCGCCGGGCTCGAGGCTGCGGGTGTCGATAGAGACGCCGGTCGCGGCGAACGGCTGACCGGCGAGGTTGCCGCCGGTGGCCGCCGCGATCTCCTGGGAAGTCCAGAGCGGATCAGCCATGGACCAGCTCCAGGGCCGCCCGGGTCTCGACCACGTCGTCGAACGGATGGACCACGTCGCCCACCTTCTGGCCCTGCTCGTGACCCTTGCCGGCCACCACCAGGATGTCGCCCTCGCCGAGCGCCGCCGCGCCGGCGCGGATCGCCTCCCGGCGATCGCCGATCTCGCGAGCACCCCCCGACGGGGCCCCGGCCAGAACCTCCGCGCGGATCGCGGCGGGATCCTCGGAGCGCGGATTGTCGTCGGTGACGATGGCGACGTCGGCCAGCCGGGCCGCGATCTCGCCCATGATCGGACGCTTGCCGCGATCACGGTCGCCGCCCGCGCCGAACACCACGATCAGCTTGCCGCTGACGTGGGGCCGAAGCGCCCGCAGCACCGTTTCCAGGCCGTCGGGCGTGTGGGCGTAGTCGACATAGGCCTCGCCGCCGCGCGGGCCGGCGCCGACGCGCTGCAGCCGGCCGGCGGCGCCCTGCAGGGTTTCCAGCCCCGCCATGACCTCTTCGACCGAGAGCCCCGCGGCCATGCACAGGCCGGCCGCGACGAGTGCGTTCGAGGCCTGGAAGCCGCCCGCCAGCGGCAGGCGCACGGTGCAGGCGAGGCCGTGGACGTCGAGCTTCAGGCGCTGGCCTTCCGGCAGCAGGGCACGCTCAATGAGCCGGATCCCCTGCCCCGCCTCGCCCACCGAGACGACCGTCTGGCCGGCGCACACCGCGGCGGCGGCGAAGAAGGGATAGGCGTCGGAATCGGCGTTGAGCACAGCGGTCCCGCCGCGCGGCAGGAGGGTCTCGAAGAGGCGCAGCTTGGCGGCCCGGTAGGCCTCCATCGTGGTGTGGTAGTCGAGGTGATCCTGGGTGAGGTTGAGGAATCCAGCGGCCGTCAGCTTCACGCCGTCGAGGCGGCGCTGGTCGACGCCGTGAGAGGAGGCTTCCATGGCGAAGTGCGTGACGCCCATCTGCGCGACCTTCGCCAGCAGCTCGGCGATATCGGCGGCGTCGGGGGTGGTGAGTCCGGCGGGCGTGAGCTGCTCATTGGTCCCGTCGGGGCGCGTGACGGTGAGGCCGAGCGTGCCCATGGAAGCCGAGACGCGCCCTGCCCGGGCGAACATCTGGCGGCAGAAGTTGGCCACCGAGGTCTTGCCGTTGGTGCCGGTGACCGCCACGCAGGTCTGTGGCTGGGCGCCCCAGAAGTTCGCCGCGGCCAGCGCGTAGGCACGCCGGGGGTCGGGACTGACGACGAGCGGGACCGACAGGCCAGGCGCCTCGCCGCCGGCGAGCACCGCGGCCGCGCCGCTCTCGACGGCCTTGGGCGCGAACTGGCGGCCGTCGACGGTCGTGCCCGGAAGCGCCGCGAACAGGAACCCCGACTGCACCTTGCGGCTGTCGGCGGTGACGCCGGTTATCTGCGGGTCGGGGCTGACCGCGCGGCGGATGACCTCGGAAAGTTTCATTGGCCGCCTCCGACCTCCGGCCCGGCCGCCTGCGCGGTCTGGAACGGGGTGAAGGCGGGCCGCGGCTCAATGCCCAGGAAAGGCGCGATCCGCTCGATTACGCGGCCCACGGCCGGCGCCGCCACGATGCCGCCGGTGGGATCGAGGCCGGTCTTGTCGCGCTGCGGCTCGTCCATGAGCATGAAGACGAAGTAGCGCGGCGCGCTGGTCGGGCCATCCGTCGGGAATGTCGCAGCGAAGGACGACACCTGCTTGCTGTGGGAGTAGCGGCGCAGCGACGGCTCGAACTTGTCCCCCGTGCCGGTCTTGCCGCCCACGTTCAGGCCCGGGATGTCGGCCGAGCGTCCGGTGCCGCCGGTGACGTTGGCGCGCATCAGCTGCAGCACCTCCAGGCTCGTGCGGTTCGAGACCACCCTTGGACCGGTGACCTTGGTCCCCGGTTCCACCTTGCGGATCGTGAGGGGCACCAGGTAGCCGCCGTTCAGCAGGGCGTCGTAGCCGCGGGCGAGCGCGAGCGGCGAGACGTCGATGCCGTGGCCGAAGGAGATCGAGGCGATGGCGTCGTCGTTCCACACCTTCGGCGTCAGCGGGCGGGCGGATTCCAGGAGCTCCACGCGCGCCGGGCGCGTCAGGCCGAGCGCGTCGAAGTAGCGGCTCATCCGCGCCGGCCCGATGGCCTCGCCGAGCTTGGCCGTTCCGATATTGGAGGAATGCTGGAACACCTCGACCATGGTCAGGATCTTGTGGGTCGCCTCGTAGTCCGTGATCGTCCGGTAGCCGAGGTGGAACGGCTGACGGGCGTCGAAGGTGGACTGCGGCGTCGCCACCCCGGTGTCGAGGCCGATGGCCATGGTGAAGGCCTTGAACACCGAGCCCATCTCGAAGACCGAGGAGGCGGCGCGGTCGAGGCGCGCGTCGGGCGAAGCCTCGCCAGCCCGGTTGGGGTTGAAGGTCGGCCAGCTCGCCAGCGCCAGGATCTCGCCGGTGTGCACATTGGTGACCAGGCCCACGGCGCCCTTCGGGTGGAACTGGTCGGCGGCCTTGCCGAGTTCGTCCTCCAGGGCGGCCTGGATGCGCACGTCGATGGAGAGCGGGAAGGCGGCGTTGCCGACGCCGGGGTTGCGGACCTGTTCGTTGAAGGCGAGCTCGGCCCCGGCCAGGCCCTCGCCGCCGGAGTCGGTGAAGCCGATCAGGTGGGCGGCGGTGTCGTCCAGCGGATAGACCCGCTTCTCCTCCGGCTCGAAGCTGACGCCGGGCAGGCCGAGGTCGTCGATGCGATCGCGCTGGTCGGGCGTGAGGCCGCCGATCAGGTAGGTGCGCCGGTTGGCCCTGAGCGCCCGCTCAAGCCGCTCGGGCGCGACCTGCGGCAGGGCGACGGAGAGGTCGCGCCGCGTCTCGTTCAGATCCCAGATCTCGCGCGGATCGATGTAGAGCCCGAAGTGCGGCAGGTCGACGGCCAAGAGACGGCCGTTACGGTCGACAAGGTCGGCGCGCGGCACGCCGGCCGCGGCCTCGATCCCGTCCCCCTTCAGCACGTCGGAGAACAGCGCCGCACGGGTCGCGCCGACGCCCAGGGTGGCGAAGCCCAGGATGAAGAGCGCCAGCACGAACAGGATGCGGATGCGCGTGTCGTCCTCGGCCCGGCCGGAGGCGCGGGAGCGCTCGAAGGCGTGCTCCAGCCCCCACATCCGCCGCAGGAGCCATCGGTAGACGGGCGAGCCGCCGAAGGTCTGCTCACCGAGGCTCATCGCGGCGCCCCGGGCTGCGGAAGCTTGGGAACCGGCAGCGGATGCAGCGCGGCCTCGGCGAGCTGGTCCGGCGTGATCTGCCGGCTGGGCGGCACAGGCCCCATGCCGAGGTAGGCCTCCGAGAGGCGCTGGATGCGCGCGGGCTCCTCGAGATGGGCGACCTCGGCGTTGAGCATTCGGATGCGGGCTTTCTCGGCGTTGATCTGCCGCTGGGCCGTGGCGATCTCGGCGCGTTCCTTCCCGGCGATGGTCTTGGCCAGGTAGACGCCCAGGATCAGCACCGCGAGCACTGCGAAGGCCAGCAGGTCGACCAGCCGGAAACCCCGAATCCTGCGCCCCATGAGACTCATGCCGCCGCCCTCCAGACGGGTGCGGCGGTGCGAACCGCCGCCCTCAGCTTCGCCGAGCGCGCGCGAGGATTCGCCGCCACCTCCGCATCCGACGGCGCCTGCGCGCCGTTGAAGAGCAAGGTGAAGCTCGGCTCGGCCTCGGGAGTCCTCGGCGGCGCGTGCCGCGATCCCGAGGGCGTCCGCCCCGCCCGCGCGGCGAGGAAGGTCTTCACGATTCTATCTTCCAGCGAGTGGAACGTAACGACGCAGAGCCGGCCATCGGGCCTCAGCGTCCGCTCGGCCGCGGCAAGCCCGGCCTCCAACTCGGAGAGTTCCTCGTTGACGGCGATGCGCAGGGCCTGGAAGGCGCGGGTGGCGGGGTGAACCTTGGCGCCGCGCCGGCCGCCCAGCGCCTTCTCGATGAAGTCGGCCAGCTCCAGGGTGCGGGTGAAGGGCTGCTCGCTGCGCCTCCGGGCGATGGCGGCGGCGATGCGTCGGCTCTGCCTCTCCTCCCCATAGACGAAGAAGATGCGGGCGAGCTCGGCGGTCTCGGCGGTGTTGACGAGATCGGCGGCGGTCGGGCCCTCGGCGCCCATCCGCATGTCCAGCGGTCCGTCGCGCAGGAAGGAAAAGCCGCGCTCGGCCTGATCGAGCTGCATGGAGGAGACGCCGAGATCGAGGGCCACGCCATCGACGGCGGCCTCGCCCGCCTCTTCCGCCATCTCCGAGAAGCGGGCCGGCACGAAGCGGAAGCGGGCGGGATCGAGACCCTTGGCGAAGCGCGCGGCGTAGGGATCGCGGTCGAAGGCGATGACGCTGGCGCCGCGCTCCAGGAACGCACGGGTATAGCCGCCGGCGCCGAAGGTGCCGTCGACGATGGTCTTGCCCGGCTCGGCCTGGAGCGCCTCCAGCACCTCGGACAGCAGGACGGGGACGTGCGGGGCCTCGGTCACGCGCCGCCTCCGATCCGCGCAGCCCGCTGCTGGGCGCGCAGGCTTGCGAGGCCGGCGCGGGCCGCTTCGCGCTGGGCGGCGCGATGGGCGTCGAACGCCTCCTTCGACCAGATCTGGAACCGATCGCCCAGCCCCACGATGGTCACCCAATCGGTGAGGCCGAACATCTCGCAAAGCGTCTCGGGAAGCGTAATGCGGCCCGCCGTGTCGAACGACAGCTTGGCCATTCCGCCCAGCACCGACGTCTCGAGCGCCGTGCGCAGAGGATCGCCGAACTCGAGCTCGTCGATGACCGTCATGTAGCGGTCGAAGAAGGCCTGGCCGCCGCCCTCGATGCAGTCGGATTCGATGGAGGGGAAGCAGAACACCCCGTCGAACGGGCCCGCCGCGAGCGCGCGGAATTCCTGCGGCACGACGATGCGCCGCTTGGCGTCCAGCTGCTTCTCGAAGGTCGAGAGGAACATCTCGCCCGGCCCCTGCACGCGGCCGGGACATCCGACCGCATCGCTACCTGCGCCGGCGAGCGCCCCAACGCGGCCCGGTTTGGTTAGCGAATGGTGACTGGGGTATCATGGGATTAATTGGGATACAATGACTCTGGATGACTATACCGGGCAAAAACAAAGGCCAAGCAGACCTTTGCGGCCAAGTATGGTTAACGGGAATTGGTTATCCACAGAACATACATTGAACTTGCGGGCCGCGCGGTTCAGGTCGCTTCCGAAGCGGAGCCGGACCCGCGGTCAGCGCGCGTGTCGGCAGGGGGCGTTTTCTTGCCGTCTGACGCGCCGTCGGAACGCAGCGCTTCCATTTCCCGCCGCTGACGTTCCCGGTCCGGCTCGGCGAACGAGCGCGCCGCAGAGATCACCCGCTGGGGGAAGGGGAAGTTCAGGCCGGCGGCCTCGAAGCGCGCCTTGATGATGCGGATCAGGTCGAACCGCGTGTCGATGTAGCCGTCCGGCGAAGTCCAGGCGCGCAAGGTGACAGTGACCGAGCTGTCGCC
>JAGWSE010000365.1 GCA_028869395.1 Alphaproteobacteria bacterium
ACCGCCCGGCGCGAACCGGCCTGACGCCCCGGCCTGCGAGCATTTGCGCCCCTCTCCTCCGGCGGGGAGAGGGTAGGGTGCAGGGGTGTCGCCGCCGCGCCTGGTGAACCTGTCCGAGATGCCCAGCTTGCACCCCGAACCCCGCCCCCTGCCCGAAAGCGGGCGGGGAGAGCGCCTGGGCGCTCTCCTTGCGGAGATCGCCGCGTGTCGTGCGTGCGCTGGGGATTTCGGGCACGAGCCGCGGCCGGTGGTGCGGGTCTCGGCCGAGACGCGGATCCTGATCGCCGGCCAGGCGCCGGGCCGCAGGGTGCACGAGAGCGGCCTGCCGTTCGACGATCCGTCGGGCGATCGGCTCCGCAGCTGGATGGGGGTGGATCGGGAGAGGTTCTACCGCGATCGCCGGATCGGCGTGGCGGCGATGGGCTTCTGCTATCCCGGCACGAATCCGAAAGGCGGCGACTATCCGCCGCCCCGGCGCTGCGCGGCGCTGTGGCGGGCGCGCCTCCTGGCGCAGCTTCCGAATGTGGAGTTGACCCTGCTGGTCGGCGGCTACGCTCAGGCCTGGGCGCTCGGGGTCACGAGCCCGCTCGGCGAGACCGTCCGCAACTGGCGCGGGTTCCTTCCTTCCGCCCTCGTGCTGCCGCATCCGTCGTGGAGGAACACCGCCTGGCTCAAGCGAAATCCCTGGTTCGATGAGGAAATCACCCCGTACCTTCGCGCACGGGTGGCCGAGATATTGACCCGACCTGCATGAAGCGCCTGCTGATCCTCGCCCTGGCCCTGATGCTCGCCGGCTGCACGCCACTGGTGGTGCAGCAGCCGTTCAAGCCCGCCGCGACGTTCGCGGGGCCCCGGCTGGAGGACAACTGGGTCGTCAGCTTCGACGGCGCGCGTCTGGGGCTCGAGCACTGGGAGCCGGCCGACCAGCAGCCTTGGGCGGTGATCGTCGCCCTGCACGGCATGAACGACTATTCGAACGCCTTCCACCTGGCCGCGCCCTGGTGGGCCAAGCACGGCATCGCGACCTATGCCTACGACCAGCGGGGCTTCGGCCGCTCGCCCCGGCGAGGCATCTGGGCGGGCGACGGCCTGATGGTGCAGGACCTGCGCACCGTCGTGGCGCTCGTCCGCCAGAAGTACCCCCACGCCATCATCGCCGTGGCCGGCGAAAGCATGGGCGGCGCCGTGGCCGCCGAGGCCTTCGCCTCCGACCAGCCGCCCGCGGCCGACCGGCTGATCCTGCTCTCGCCGGCGGTCTGGGGCTGGAAGGAGCAGCCGCTGCCCAACAAGACGCTGCTCTGGTTCGCCGCCAATTTCACGGCCGGCAAGGTTTACACCCCGCCCCGGTGGCTGACGTCGCGGATCATGCCGACCGACAACCGCAAGGAACTGATCGCCATGGGCCACGATCCCCTGATGATCTGGGGCGCCCGCTCCGATGCGCTGTTCGGCCTGGTCTCGCTGATGCAGCGCGGCTTCGACGCGGTGGGTCGGGCGTCCGTGCCCACCTTCTACCTGCACGGCATGCGCGACGAGATCATCCCCAGGAACGCCGCCTATGCGGCGGCGGCGCACCTGAAGCCCACAGACCGCTCTGCGAACTACGCCCAGGGCTATCACCTGCTGCTGCGCGACCACGACCGCAAGAAGGTGTTCGAGGACGTGGCGGCCTTCATCAAGGATCCGGACGCGCCCCTGCCATCGGGCGCCCCACCGATCCCCGGCTCGCCCGCGCTGGGACCGTCGGAACACGCTCAGGCGGGGTTGTGAGCCGGCGCGCATCGGCGTAAAGCCGCGCGCAACCGCGTTCCACGTTCAGGCGCTATCCAGGCATGACCTTGTTCGATTCTCCGGCCTTCGAAGGACATGAAGGCGTACACGCGTTCTCCGATGAAAAAACCGGCCTGAAGTGCATCATCGCGGTGCACTCCACCGCCCGCGGCCCCGCTGCGGGCGGCTGCCGTATGTGGCCCTACGCCAGCGCGGACATGGCGCTGGAGGACGCGCTGCGCCTGTCGCGGGCGATGTCGTTCAAGAACGCCATGGCGGACCTGGACCTGGGCGGCGGCAAGTCGGTGATCATCGGCGACTCGCGCACCCAGAAGACGCCGCAGCTCTTCGAGGCCTTCGGCGCCTGCGTCGACCAGCTGGGCGGCCGCTACTGGACGGCCGAGGACGTCGGCGTCTCGCCGGCCGACCTGATGAACGCCCGCAAGCGCACCCGCTACGTGGCGGGCCTGGAGGGCAATCCCGCCGCCTCGGGCGATCCCAGCCCCGTGACCGCCGAGGGCGTGTTCCGCGGCGTGCGGCTGTGCGTGCAGCGCGCGCTGAAGCGTGACCTCGACGGCGTGCGCGTGGCGATCCAGGGCGTGGGCCACGTGGGCGGCTATCTCGCCGAGAAGCTGCATGCGGCCGGCGCCAAGCTGATCCTGACCGACGTCAACGCCGAGGCGCTGCACGCGGTCGCCGCGCGGACCGGCGCCCAGTTGGTGGCGCCCGGCGCGATCTTCGACGTCGACTGCGACGTCTTCGCCCCCTGCGCCCTGGGCGGCGCGATCAACGCCGAGACCCTGCCCCGGATCAAGGCCCGGGTGATCGCCGGCGCCGCGAACAACCAGCTCGCCGACGCCGAGACCGGCCGGGCGGTCTTCAACCACGGCCTGCTCTACGCGCCGGACTACGTGATCAACGGCGGCGGCATCATCAACGTGGCCGGCGAGATCCGCGCGCTCGAGGCCGGCCAGGCCTTCGACCCGGCCTGGGTTGACGCCAAGCTCGACCGGCTCGCCCGCACGCTCGAGGAGGTCCTCGACCGCGCCGCGTCCGAGAACCGTCCCACCAACGAAGTGGCCGGCGAGATCGCCAAGACCCGGATCACGCTGGCGGCCGAGAACAAGGCGGCGGCCTGAGCCGCCGCCCGCGTGACGGGCGTCACAGTCGCCCCGATCAGGCGGGCTCATACAGGTCCTCAGACGCGCCGGTGGTCGGCGCCCGGATGAAGGACCCAAGCCATGTTCAAGACCTCCAACTTCAGCGGCTTCTTCAGCATCGTCCTGGCCGCCGTTCCGCTGGCCGCGATGATCTACTCGGCGGCCCTCTCAGCCGGCGCGGCCTGACCCCCGCCATGGCCTTGCGGGCCAGCCAGACCTCCCGCCGCAGGATCCAGGTCACCCGCATGCCGTCGCCGCTCATGTACGGATGAGGCAGGACGTCGACGATCTCGGCGCCCTGCTTCTCCTTGATGCGGTGGGAGGCCCGGTTCTCCGCGGCGTTGTTCAGATACAGGAACGGCCATCCCAGGACCTCGAAGGCATAGCCGGTGACCGCCTCCGCCGCCTCGGTCATCAGGCCCCGCCCCCAGAACCGCCGCGCCAGCCAGAAGCCGCGCGTGTCGCGGGTTTCGCCGTCGTAGGGCCCAAGGTCGATCCGGCCGATCGCCTCGTCGTCGCCGCCCTTCAGCGTGAGCACCCAGAAGAACTTCTCGCCGCGCGCCCGCCGCGCCAGGCAGTCGCGGATGTTGGCGATCGCCCCATCCTGCGGATAGGGCCAGGGAATGCCGGCGTGCAGGTGCTTGACCAGCTCCCAGTCGGGAAAGTCGCGCTGGATGGCCGGCGCGTCCCTCAGCTCGACGGGGCGCAGGACCAGCCGCGCCGTCTCCAGGATGGGCGTGGTGGGCAGGGGTGTTTCGAAGCTCATGACGTCAGTCTCCGGAAAGGGCCGGGGGCCGAGGCGCGTCTTCGATCTGGTGTCAGATGACGAGAGCCCGGCCGGTCCGGCGGGGCTCGAGGAATGGCTCAGGCGATACGCGCGCAGCCGGCCTCGCACCCCGTGGGGGTGGCGTTGCAACCGGACGGCGGGTTGGCGAAGCGGGCCA
>JAGWSE010000366.1 GCA_028869395.1 Alphaproteobacteria bacterium
GCACCGCGTAGTCGTGCAGGCGGGGAAGCTCCCAGACATAGAGGGCGGCGATGAACAGCAGGGTGGCCACGGCCGGATGGCCGAGCACGCCGAACAGCGCCCGGACGGCCCGGTTGGAGGCCGCCGGCGCCAGCGCCTTGCGCCTGAGCGCCTGCGGCAGGCCCGCGGTCAGCAGGGCTTCCGGCGCCGACAGGGCCAGCAGCATGGGGCCGACCATCCTCAGCAGCAGGTGCTGGATCTGGTGGACCAGGAACAGCCGGTCCGCGATGGCGTCGATGGGGGACTGCAGCGAGATGAACACCGCCGCGACGCCGCCGAAGAACAAGGCATGCCGAGCCATGGGAACCGGCGTCGCGGCGTCCCGCCGGCGCACCATTCCGGAGACATAGATGGCGACGACCAGGGCCGTGGCGATCACGATGTCGGGCGTGAAGTCCCACGCCTTCCAGGCCGTCGCGTCGGTCAGCCGGGCGCTGTCGTCGGCGAAGGCTGCGCCGCCCGAGGCGAGCAGCAGCCCCGCGGCCCCTGCGGCGATGCGCAACTCGCGCCAGGGCGCCCGCAGGCGCGCGGTCAGGTGATGCATATCTTTGTCCGCGATCCAGGTCTGTGGCGCGCGCCCCCGGCCCCGCCGTCGCACGCCCTTGGCCCCGCTTGCGCGGCACCATCGTCCCATTCGCCCTCCCGATTCAAGGCCCAGCCGGGTTTCTTGCAGGGCGGCGCGCCGCTATAGCTCCGGCCGACGGAGGTCGAGATGAGCGTCGCCCTGTACGGGATCCGCAACTGCGACACGATGAAGAAGGCCTGGACCTGGCTCGACGAGCACGGGATCGCCTACGCCTTCCATGACTACAAGAAGGAGGGCGTCTCCCAGGCCAAGCTTCAGGCGTGGGCGGCCCGGGTCGGATGGGAGAGGCTGCTCAATCGCGCCGGCACGACGTTCAGGAAGCTTCCCGAGGCCGATCGCACAGGCCTGGACGAGGCCAAGGCCATTCGCCTCATGCAGGCGCAGCCCTCGATGATCAAGCGTCCCGTGCTCGAGGCGAACGGCGATCTGCTCGTCGGGTTCAAGCCGGCCGAGTACGAGGCGGCGTTCGGCTGACGCCGATTGGCCCTTGAGAGGCGACACGGTCACCCTCGTCCTTGAGCCGTTCCGCGGTGCGCAGGTGTCCTCAATGGGGCGGCCAGGTTGACTTCCGGGCCGCGGTGGAATTCCCCCGATCCCGCGCCCCTCGGCTACGCCGATTGCGCAAGATCGGCGATCCGGTTAACCTCTCGCCATCCAATCGGAGGCTGCGGCCTGTGATTATTTCCAATCGACTGAGGCCCTAGGCCGGCCGGGCGCCTCGCCCGCCGCCTGATCCTGCTGGCCCGCGCCTGGCGCGGGGCCGCATACGCTCAGCGATTGGAATTCCCATGCCGAACACCCATCAGCGCGCGCCGTCGCGCGAACCCACCCCATATCCGCAGCTCAACGCCGTGCTGGCGCATCTCGTCGCCGAGGCGAGGCGGCTGCTCGCCGACAACTTCATCGGCGCCTACCTGCAGGGCTCCTTCGCCGTCGGCGACGCCGACCCCTACAGCGACTGCGACGTCATCGTCGTGACGCGCCGCGACCTGGCGGCGGCGGAGATCGCGCCCATCCAGGCGATGCATGCGCAGATCCACGAATGGCCCGACAATCCCTGGCGAAACCAGCTCGAGGGCTCCTATGCGCCCGCCGCGATCCTCAAGCGCTGGTCGCCTACGCCCCGCGATCCGCCCGGCGAGGCCAGGGACCTCGGCTGGACGGACCCGGGGATGTCGGGCGCGCCCGCCCACGCCTATCCGTTCTGGTACCTGGACCACGGATCAAGGGAGTTCGTGCGCTCCGAGCATGACAACACCCAGGTCGTGCGCTGGGTCCTGCGCGAGAAGGGCGTGGTGCTGGCCGGGCCCGACCCAAGGCGCCTGATCGACCCGGTTGCGCCCGAGGCCCTGCGCGCAGAGGTGCGGCAGACCCTGGAGCTCTGCGCCAGCCTCGGCCTCGAGCCCATGCATCTGGCCGCCTGGCAGACGTTCTGGGTCGGGCTCTTCTGCCGGATGCTCCATACGCTGGCCACCGGCAGGGTCGCCTCGAAACCTGCCGCCTTGGGCTGGGCCGAGGCGAGCCTCGATCCGGCCTGGAGCGGGCTTATCGGGCGCGCCAAGGCGCTGCGGAAGGGCATGCCCGAGGCGGCCCTGCCGGCGGATCCGGACGAGGTTCGGGCGACGCGCGCCTTCGCCGCCTACGCTCTGGAGTGGGCGGAGCACTGGTCGAAGTCGCGGGAGCAGGCGGCGCAGCGGCTCGCCCTGGCGCGGGCCGGACAGCCGCGGTTCGATGCGAGGATGCGGGGCGGCATGTCACGGTCCACCTATACGCCCTTGCCCTTCAAGCCGGATGGCCGAGGCCGGCGTGGCTAGCGGCGCGTGGCCAGCTGGGCGTGTTCGTCGCAGAGTGGCCCTCGCATCCGCAGGCCTCTGCGGTGGAGACTAGGGACTGGAGACGGTCTCGCGCGCTGGCGCGGGACCGTCGCAGGAGCGAGGGGCGTCAGGCCATGTATTGGGACGATTTCTTCCGCAGCTACTGGTGGCTTCTGTTTCCCATCGGCTTCTTCGTCTTCGGCGCCTGGGATCGCTGGCTCACCTACAAGCGCAGCCGTGACCACCTGGAGCTCCTGAAGAGCTACCAGGCCCAGGGCAAGGAGCCGCCGCCCGAACTGGTGAAGGCCGCGGCCGATCCCTACGCGGGCGACGCCTGGGGCGGCCCGCCGCCGCCCAACTATGCGCACCCCTACTATTGGTCCGGCCGCCGGGCCTGGCGCCGCTACTACCGCTGGGGCCCCTACTGGCAGTGGCGCAGCGCCTTCGTGACCGGCGCGGTCGCGGTGGGATTCTGGGTCGCCTCCGAGTACGCCGACATTCCCGGGACCTATGACGCGTTCCGGCTGGTCGCGATCATCATGAGCTTCGTCGCGGTCGGAAACCTGCTGGGCGCGATCTTCGCGAGCACGTTCCGCGGCCGATGATCCTCGAGGGGGTCGACGAGGCCCTGGTCGCGGCCGCGCAGGCCGGATCCACGGACGCCTTCTCGCGGCTGGTGGACCGACACCAGCAGGCGGTGCGGGGCTTCCTGCGCCGGGCCTGTGGCGACTGGGCGCTCGCCGATGACCTGGCGCAGGAGACGTTTCTCGCCGCATGGGGCCGCATCGGGGGCTTGCGGGCGGGCGCCAGCGTCCGCGCCTGGTTCTGCGGCATCGCCTACCGCAAGCACCTGAACGCCAGGCGCTCGGCCTCGCGCAGCCGGCTGCGCGAGGCGGCGTGGCAGGCGGACCACCCGAGCGTCGCGGGCGCGGCGGCGGAGGATCGGATTGCGCTGGACAAGGCCCTGGCGGGGCTTGCCCCGGACCAGCGCGCCTGCGTCGCCCTCTGCCTCGCGGCCGATTTCAGCCATGCGGAAGCGTCCGAAGCCCTCGGTCTGCCGTTGGGCACCGTGAAGAGCCATGTGGCGCGCGGCCGCGCGCGCCTGCTGAGCAGTCTGGGAGTTGACGATGACGCCTGCTGACGAGCGCCTGAGGGCCTTGCTTGAGATGGACGAGCCGCCGGCGCGAGACCCGGCGTTCTCGGCGGCGGTCATGGAGCAGGTCATGCGGCGACGCTGGCTGCAGGACCTCGGGTTCCTCGCCGGTCTCAGCCTCGTGGGGGGCGCGGCGCTCTGGGGACTTTGGCCGGTCCTCGAGCCCGCGCTCATCGCGATTTCCGGCCGCCTCGCGCCCGCGGCGGCGGCGCTCGCGGTGGGCGCCTCTGCGCTCGCCGCCCTGCGCGCCCTTCCTGGACAGGGCGAAGTCCCGGCGTAGGCGGGGTGATGAATCATGACTAAGAATTCACGCGTGGGTTTGCATCTATAGCGACGCGGCCGGGCCTCTTTCCGTACAGAAGGGCGGGGCGTGGCTCCGCGATCAGAAAAGGAAAGGGGATCACATGACCGCCATCATGATCATCCTGATCATCTTCGGCGCCATCGCCGGCGTGATCATTGCGCCGATGTACTTCCGCTCGCAGGAACGGCAGCGGATGCTCGAGACCGTGCGCCTCGCCATCGAGAAGGGCGAGCCGATGCCGGACAATCTGACGGACGCGATCGCGCGGACCGCCAAGGCGCAGGCGCCGGTCTCGCCTCAGCGCGATCTTCGGACCGGCATCATCTGGCTGGGCATCGGCGTCGGCCTGGCGGCCATGGGCGTGACCCTCGGCTTCGACGATCCGGACGCGACCTATCCCCTGATCGGGATCGCCTGCTTCCCGGCCTTCATCGGGGTCGCCTTCATCATCATGTCCTTCCTGAACCGGCCGCGGTCGTAGCGGCCAGATCGGGGGACCAGCCCATGGTGGGCTCGACCATACCCAGGTTCGCCAGTCTCCACGACGTGGAGCTCTGCACCTACGCCGCGACGGGTGAGCGTCGCGCGTTCGGCGAACTCGTGCGCCGTCATGGCTCGGGGGTGCGGGGACTGCTGCGCCGGATGGGCGCTGCGCCCAGCGAAGCCGACGACGTGGCGCAGGACGCCTTCCTGGCCGCCTTCGAGCGGATCGCGGAATTCCGCGGGGAGGGGACGTTCGCGGCCTGGGTCAAGCGGATCGCGGCGCGCCTGTACCTGCGCCGCCTGCAGAAGGAGCGGAAGCTGGCCGCCTTCGCGACACAGGCGATGGAAGCCGACCCGCCGGACGCGGGGGGCGATTCCGACGCTTCGCTCGACCTGGATGAAGCGCTCAAGGCGCTGAGCGCGGCGGAGCGGGTGTGCGTGACGATGTGTTTCGGGGCGGGACTATCCCATACGGAGGCGGCGGAGGCCTTGAACCTGCCCCTTGGAACGGTCAAATCCCATGTCAAACGTGGTCTGGAGAAGCTCAGAGCGCGATTGGCGCCAGAAGGCGTGGTTTCAGAAGGGAGGCGTGGCAATGGCTGAGCTCGATTTCGAGCGGCGGCTCGAGCGCCTCTTCGCAGACGCTCCGGAGCTTCCGGATGCGACGGCCTTCGCGGAAGGCGTCGAGCGTCGGCTCGCCACGGGGTGGACGGCGCGGCGCTGGCTGATCGGGGCGGCTGGGATCGCCGGCGGCCTGATCGGCGCAAGCCAGCTCATCATGTCGAACATCTTCCAGCGGGTGGAGAGCGCGGGCGATTCCGCGCGCGCGCTGCAGGCCGGCATCGTGCAGGTCGCGCCGAAGGCCGAATGGGTCTCGGGCTTCGCCAGCGGGGGGGTTGTGGTATGGGTCGCCTCGGCCCTGGCGATCGTCGCCATGGGCTTCGCGCTCACCCGCGTGATCGAAGAGCTCTAGCTTGGGAACTCTGGCTTGGCGCGAGCTCTAGCTTGGCAGACCTGGCGCTCCCATATGAGCGGCGGGGCGCCCTAAGGGAAACTCAGGCCTAGCCGTGTCATCACATCGTCAGGACTCCACGAGGCGCCTCGCCGCGCCCGACATCACCGCGCGCAAGGGCAAGACCCCGATCGTCTGCCTCACTGCCTATACCAGTCCGATGGCCGAGATCCTGGATGACCACTGCGACCTGATGCTCGTGGGCGATTCCGTCGGCATGGTGATCCACGGCCTGCCGAACACCGTGGGCGTGACCCTGGAGATGATGATCCTGCACGGGCAGGCGGTGATGCGCGGATCGCGCAGGGCGATGGTCGTCGTCGACATGCCCTTCGGCTCGTACGAGGGCGCCGCCGAGACCGCTTACGCGAACGCCGCGCGCCTGATGAAGGAAACCGGGGCGCAGGCCGTGAAGGTCGAGGCGGGCGAGACGATCGCCGCCAATATCGAATACCTGGTCAAGCGCGGCGTGCCCGTGATGGGCCATGTGGGTCTGCGCCCGCAGGCCGTGCTCGTGGACGGCGGCTTCCGGGCCAAGGGCAGGGCCGCCGAGGAGCGCCGGCGGATCCTCGAGGACGCCCGCGCGACGGCGGAGGCCGGCGCGTTTGCGGTCGTCGTCGAGGGCGTGGCCGAAGGCCTGGCGCGCGAGATCACCGAGGCCATCGAGGTTCCGACGATCGGCATCGGCGCCTCCGCAGGCTGCGACGGCCAGATCCTGGTCACCGACGACATGCTGGGCCTGTTCGACTGGACGCCCAAGTTCGTCCGCCGCTACGCCGACCTGAGGACCGAGATCTCGCAGGCCGTCGGCCGCTACGCCGACGACGTTCGGGCCCGCCGCTTCCCGGGACCGGCGGAAATCTACTTCGCAAAGGCCGGCTGACCCCGGCGCAGGCCTGGGCGCCTATTCCGCAGGCGTCCCTATTCGGCAGGTTCCCCTATTCCGCAGGCTCCCCTATTCCGCAGGTTCCAGGGCCGCGGCGCGGGAGACCACGCTTTCGACGTAGGCGCGCCGGGCGTCGAAGTCGCGGGCGATGCTCTCGTCGGCCTCCTGCAGGGCCTGAACGTCCGCGTTGGCGAACTCCAGTATGCCCATTTCGCCGTAGCCCTTCTGGATGGTCTCGCCCCAGAGGCCGATGTCCTTCACGATCGGCACGATGCGCGTGAACAGGCTGTTTCGGAACATCTGCATGAAGCCCGAATCGTACATGTGCGCGGCGCACTCGGCCGGGTCGAGGCCGAGCCGCTTCCAGACCTCCACGGCATCGAACCGGTCGCGCATCAGGTAGGACGCTTCCAGCAGGAATTCCTCGCGCTCGTCGCGCTCCTTCTGGGTCAGCTGCGGATAGAAGTCGCGAAGCGCCAGGCGGCCGAACGCCACGTGACGGCTCTCGTCCTGCATGACGTAGGCGTTGACGGCCGCCGCCAGCGGGTTCTGGGCGTTGTCGCGGATCTGCTGGAAGGCGGCGAGCGCGAGGCCTTCGATCACCACCTGCATGCCCAGATAGGTCATGTCCCAGCGGCTGTCCCGCAGCACCTGGTCGATCAGTTCCTGCAGCGGCGGCGTCATGGGATAGGCGACCCGGAACTTCTCCAGGAGCCGTTTGTAGCTTTCCACGTGCCGCGCCTCGTCGATCACCTGGGTCGATGCGTAGAACTTGGAATCCACGTCCGGCACCTGGGTGACGATCTTGGCGGCGCAGATCAGCGCGCCCTGTTCGCCCTGCATGAACTGGCTGATCTGCCAGGCCTGGAAATGGCGGCGGACTTCGGCCTTCTCCTTTTCCGACATGGCGAGGTAGCGCGGCATGGTCCCGATCGGCAGCATCTGGTCGGGCAGCTGCTCGGGGTTCTCCTCGTCGAGCTCCTGTGACCAGTCGATGCGCGTCTCGGCGTTCCACTGCATCTCCACGCCCTTTCGGTAGAGGTGGAGCATGGTCTGGCGGCCGTCATCGTAATCCCAGTTGAACCGCACGTCGTATTGCTGCGGCACGGGCCACGTCGAGCCCTCCGGCTCGATGGCGTAGATATCCCTGATGGCGGTCATGGCGTCCTTCCTGAAGCATTCGTCGCGTGTCTTGCCGCACGCTCGCGGATCGACGTTACGCCGAGCGGGCCGCCGCGTCATCGCCGACGTGCCGCTGACCCCGCGGCGCCTCGGTCCTGGAGGCCGCGTTGCGGAGGCGGGCGTTGCGGGCGCCGTCGGCGCGCTATAGGTTCCGCAGCCTCTAACCGCCGCCGTCTGGCGACCACCCGGAGTCCCGATTGACCGATCTGTTCGAAGAGGTCGAAGAGCAGCTTCGCTCCGACCGATACCGGGCGCTTGCACTGAAGGCCCTTCCCTGGATCCTGGGGCTCGGGGCGGCGGCGCTGATCGCGGTGCTCGCCTATTGGGGTTGGCAGGCCTACAGCCGCAAGCAGGACGCCAAGGCCTCCGACGAATACTCGCAGGCCCTCGACGACATGGCCCAGGGCGATCGCGCGGCCGCACAGAAGCTGTGGACCGACGTGTCCCAGTCCCACGCCCGCGCCTACAAGTCCCTGGCCCTGATGCAGCTCGGCGGTCTCGCCCTGTCGGACAAGAAGATCCCCGACGCCGTGAAGCTGTTCGACGAGGCGGCGAAGGCCGCGCCGGACCCCATCATCGGCGACGCGGCGCGCCTAAAATCCGCCTTCGCCCTGCTGGACACCGCCCCTGAGCAGGAGATGGAGGCGCGCTTGGCTCCCTTGATGAAGGACGGCCGCCCCTATCGAATCCAGGCGCGCGAGGCGCTCGCCTTCACCAAGCTGATGGCCGGCGACATGGCCGGGGCGCGCTCGGAATTCCTGCTGATCAGCCAGTCCCTCGACGCGCCCAACGGCGCTCGTGAGCGCGCCGGCGCCGCCATCAACCTGATCGACTCCGGCTCGGCCAAGGCCATACCGCAGGTGGCCAAGGCGGCCGCCGCGCTTCCGGAGCCGGCGACGCCCGCCCCGGGTCCGGCGGCGGCGAACCCGGCCTCCCAGAATCGGGCCTCCCAGAACCCGGGCCCGCAAGCCTCCGGCCCCCAGACCCCGTCTTCCCAGACCCGGTCTTCCCAGACCCCGTCTTCCCAGACCCCGGCCTCCCATAACCCGGGCTCCCACAACCCGCCGACGCAACAACAAGCCCCGGGCCCTCAATGACGCCGCGCCGCCGAAACCTGCTCCTGGTCGCCCTGCTGACCGCCGCCGTCGGGGTGAGCGGATGTTCGACCGTGGGGCGGCTCAATCCGTTCAAGGGGAAGAGCCCGCCCAAGGAGGTCGCCGAGGGGCAGCGCATCTCGATCGTCCCGCAGGACCAGGTGCTCGCGCCGGCCGAGGCGCTGAAGGGGGTCGGCTTCGAGCTGCCGACGCCGACGCGGATCGCTGACTGGCCGCTGCCGGGCGGCACGCTGGACCAGGACGTCGAGAACGTCGACGCCGCGCCCGACCTGTCGATCGCCTGGCGCCGGGGGATCGGCCAGGGCACCAACCGGGCGGTCCACATCACCGCACCGCCGATCGTCGCCGACGGCCGCATCTACACCATGGACGCCGAGGCCGGCGTGGAAGCGCACGACGCCCGCACCGGCGAGCAGGTCTGGCGGACGAACCTGGGATCCAACGATCACCGGGGCGACCGCGTGGCCTTCGGCGGGGGCCTCGCCTTCGCCGACGGCCGGATCTACGTGACCTCGGGGTTCCGCTTCGTCGCGGCGCTCGACGCCGCGACCGGCAGGGTCGTATGGCGAACGCCAACCGATGAGCCGATCCATGCGGCGCCCACGGTGACCGAGGGACGGGTCATCGCCGTCGCCCTGGACAACTCGCTGCTGACCTTCGACGCGGCCAACGGCACGCCGGGCTGGACCTACCAGGCGCTGTCCGAACCCGCCCGCATCCTGGAAGCCTCGAGCCCCGCCGTCGAAGGCGAGACCGTCGTCGCGTCCTTCGGCTCGGGCGAGCTGGTCGCCCTGCGCGCCGCCAACGGCAACGACCTGTGGCAGGAGGCGCTTTCCCGGGCCAGCCCGACGAGCTCGCTGTCCGAGATCCGCGACATCCCCGGCCGTCCGGTGATCTACCGCGGCGACGTCTTCGCCGTGAGCCACTCGGGGGTGTTCTCCTCGACCGACCTGCGGACCGGCCAGACCCGCTGGTCGCTTCCGGTGGTCGGCATCACCACGCCGCTGCCGGCCGGCGACGTGGTCTATGTGGTCTCCAAGACCGGCCAGCTGATCTGCGCGGCCCGGGATTCGGGCCAGATCTACTGGATCCGTGATCTCAACACCGGCTACAAGGCCCATCGCGAAGGCGGGCTGTTCGGCCTGTTCAGCCATGAATCGATCGCCCCGCTCTGGACGAGCCCGCTGTTGGCCAACAATCGCCTGCTGATCGCCAGCAGCACGGGCGAGCTGGTCTCGGTGGACGCCCATACGGGCCAGGTGCAGAAGCGGGTGCAGATCGGGGCGCCGGTGCTGCTGAGCCCGATCGCCGCCGGGGACATGGTCTACCTGGTCACCGACAACGCCCAACTCATCGCGCTTCACTAGGACCTAGGCGGCCAACCCCATGGCGCTCAAGATCGCCATCGTCGGGCGGCCGAACGTCGGCAAGTCCACCCTCTTCAACCGGCTCGCCGGGCGGAAGCTGGCGATTGTCGACGATCGACCCGGCGTGACTCGCGACCGCCGGTTCGGCTCGGGCCGGCTGGGCGACCTCGATCTCGAGCTGATCGACACGGCCGGTTTCGAGGACGTGTCCGACGAAAGCCTGGAAGCCCGCATGCGCGCCCAGACCGAGCGCGCCATCGACGAGGCTGACCTGTCCCTCTTCGTCATCGACGCCCGCGAGGGAGTGACCCCGCTCGACGAGGTGTTCGCCGAGATCCTCCGCCGCCGCGACGGGTCGGTCATCGTCGTGGCCAACAAGGCGGAAGGCAAGGCCGGCGACGCGGGCGCCCTCGAGGCCTTCAGCCTGGGCCTGGGAGAGCCGGTCCCGATTTCCGCCGAGCACGGCGAGGGCATGGCCGACCTCTACGCGGCGATCTCGGCCGTCGTCTTCGACACCGAAGAGGTGGAGGAGGACGCGGAGGCGGGGGACAAGCCGATCCGGATCGCCATCGTCGGACGGCCGAACGCCGGCAAGTCCACCCTGGTCAACCGGCTGATCGGGGAAGAGCGCCTGCTCACCGGCCCCGAGGCGGGCATCACCCGCGACGCCATTCCGGTCGACTGGACCTTCGAGGACCGCCCCATAAGGCTGGTCGACACCGCGGGGCTCAGGCGCAAGGCGAAGGTCCAGGAAAAGCTGGAGAAGCTCTCCACCCAGGACACCATCCGCGCGATCACCTTCGCCGAGATCGTGATCCTGGTGATGGACGCAACCCACCCCTTCGAGATCCAGGACCTGCAGATCGCCGATCTCGTGGAGCGCGAAGGCCGCGGCCTGGTGTTCGTGCTGGCCAAGTGGGACCTGGTCGACGATCCGCAGGTGCGGCTGAAGGAGATCATCGACGAGGCCCAGCGGCAGCTTCCGCAGCTGCGCGGCTCGCCCATCGTCGCCCTGTCCGCGGAGACGGGGCGTGGGCTCGAGCGGCTGATGCCGGCCGTGCTGAAGGTGCACGGCGACTGGTCGACCAAGGTGAAGACGCGCGACCTGAACGACTGGCTGCAGATGGCCATCCAGCGCCATCCGCCGCCGGCGGTGAACGGGCGACGGATCAAGCCCAAGTACATGGCCCAGACCAAGGCCCGACCGCCGACCTTCGTGCTGTTCGCGAGCCGCGCCGACCAGCTCCCCGACAGCTATCGGCGCTACCTCATCAACTCCCTGCGCGAGAGCTTCGACCTGCCAGGCGTGCCGATCCGCGTGACCGTGAAGTCGACCCGCAACCCCTTCGTGGAAGGCGAGGCGCCGTCAGGCGCCGCGGGGCCTGCGCGAACCCGCGCCGGCGGCCCGCCACGCGCGCGCAGCGGGCCGCCTAGGCGGGCTGGCC
>JAGWSE010000367.1 GCA_028869395.1 Alphaproteobacteria bacterium
ATCGGCTCCATCGTCGCCGACCGCGCCATTGGGCTGCGCATGAAGGTTATCGCCTACGACCCGTTTCTGTCGCAGGAGCGGGCCCTGGAGTTGGGCGTCGAGAAGGTGGATCTTGGCCATTTGCTGCGACGGGCCGACTTCATCACGCTGCACACGCCACTCACCGAGAAGACCCGCAATATCATCGATGCGGGCGCGTTGGCCAACACCCGCAAGGGCGTGCGCATCATCAATTGCGCGCGTGGTGGGCTGGTCGACGAAAAAGCTCTGGCGGCGGCGCTCAAGTTGGGTCATGTTGGCGGCGCCGCGTTCGACGTATTCGTGGAAGAGCCCGCCAAGGCGAACCCGTTGTTCGGCGCGGAGAACTTCATCGCCACCCCGCACCTCGGCGCCTCGACCGTGGAGGCGCAGGAGAACGTCGCCCTGCAGGTGGCCGAACAGATGAGCGACTATCTGCTGACCGGCGCCGTCACCAATGCCCTGAACAGCCCCTCCGTGACCGCCGAGGAGGCGCCGCGGCTGAAGCCCTTCGTCGCCCTGGCCGACAAGCTCGGCCTGCTCGCCGGCCAGATGGTCGACTTCGGGGTCAAGGCCATCGACATCGCCTACGAAGGCGACGTCGCCCAGTTGAACACGCGGCCTCTCACCGCCGCGGCGCTGGCCGGCGTCATGCGGCCCATGCTGGCCGAGATCAACATGGTCTCGGCTCCGGCGGTGGCGAAGGAGCGCGGCATCACCGTCTCGGAATCCAAGCAGGACGAGAGCCCGATCTACGAGAGCCTGATCCGCATCACCGTCACCACGGAGAAGGGCAAGCGGTCGTTCGCAGGCTCGGTGCTGGCGGGCGCGCCGCGGGTCGTGGAGGTCAAGGGCATGGACCTCGACGCGCCCTTCTCGCCCACCATGCTCTACGTGAACAACGAGGATAAGCCGGGCTTCATCGGCGCGCTGGGCGCCCTGCTGGCCGAGGCGGACGTCAACATCGCCACCTTCAACCTGGGTCGCGTGGCCGCGGGCGAGGACGCCATCGCGCTGGTCGGCGTGGACCAGATCCCCAGCGACGGGCTGGTGAAGAAGATCCGCGCCCTGCCCCACGTGAAGGAGGCGCGGACGCTGCGGTTCTAGCCCCCGGAAAGCGCCCCGAAGATCAGCACCTCGTCGCCGTCGGCCACCGAGACGCCCGTCGTGCGGGTCTCCCGGCGGCCGACGAAGATGCGCATGTGGCGGCGCACCCGGTCCTGCTCGTCCACGACCCTGAAGCGCAGCCCCGGAAACCGGGCGTCGAGGTCGTCGAGGACCTCGCCGACCGTGGCGCCCGCCGCGGCCAGTCGCGTGGCCCCGTCGGTGTAGGCGGTGAGCTGCGAGGGGATGAGGACGCTGACGCTCATGGCAGGGGCGCAGCCACGACCGAGTAGATTTCCGGCAGGTGGGCCGCGATCTGGCGGAAGCTCTCGCCCTCGTCGCCGCTCATCCAAACCTCGCCGCCGGTGGTGCCGAGGTAGAGGCCGAACGGATCGCGCCCGTCGCCGCACATCGCCTGGCGCTTGACGGTGAACCAGCCCTGCTCGCGCGGGAAGCCCTTGTCCTGCCGCTCCCACGAGGCGCCGCCGTCGCGCGTGCGGTAGACGGCGGGCTTGCCGCCGGGGCTCACCCGCGGCCAGACCTCGGTGCCGTCCATCGGGAACACCCACGCGGTTTCGGCGCAGCGCGGGTGGGGCACGATCGAGAAGCCGATGTCGCCCACCTCGCGGGGCATGTTGTCGCCGATGCGGTCCCAGCGCCTGGCCGGCCGGTCCAGGCGATAGATGCCGCAGTGGTTCTGCTGCCAGAGGCGATCCGGATTGGTGGGCGCGAGCGCGATCTGGTGTGCGTCCTGGCCGTATTCCGGATAGGGGTCGGGCAGGTAATCGCAGCGGACGTTCTCGTTCAGCGGCGCCCAGGTCGCGCCCTGGTCTGTGGTTTCCAGGACCCCCGCGGTCGGCGTCGCAAGATACATGTGACGCGCCCCACGGGGATCGATGACGATACCGGCGACCATCGGGCCGTCCGGCGTGCCGCCGTCCATCGGCGGGAACCAGTCCAGCACCTTCGGATGCTCGTTCAGGCCCGCGACGCCCTCCCAGGTATCCCCCTGGTCGGCGCTGCGGAACAGCGCCTGCGGTGAGACGCCCGCCCACCAGACGCCGGGCTCGTCCGCATGGCCGGGCTCCAGCCAGAAGGTGTGGTGGACCGTCCGACCGTGCGGGTCGTCCTTGGAAAAGGCCGGCGGTTGCCTGGCCTCGGCCCAGGTCTTCCCGCCGTCGGTCGAGCGCAGGATGGTCGGGCCCAGGTGGCCGGTGGAGGCGGCCATCAGCATGGTCCTGCCGTCGCGGGGGTCGACGACGAAGTGGTTGATGATCTGTCCGAGGAACAGCGGCCCCTCGACCGACCAGGTCTTGCGCGCAGCGTCGCTCCTGAGGGTCCAGGCGCCCTTGCGGGTGCCGATGAGCAGTTGAATGTCGTCGGTCATGGCTTCCCTCCCGACCCTAGGACGAACGATAGCACCTAATCCCGACATGCGGGCGGTCAGCCGCCGCGGCCTGCCTGTTCGGCGAAGATCTCGTCGGCCATGCGCCGGCGAATGTTCTCCAGCAGCACCAGCACCTTGTCGGCCTCCGCGGTCGGGCGGCCGATGAACACGGTCTCCAGCGCCAAGCCGCGCAGCGCCGCCAGTGTGAGGTGCGCGATGGCGTCGACCTCGGCGACATGGTCGGGCGCGCCCAGCAGGCCCTCGGCCATCCGCTTTCGGGTGCGGTGCATGCCTGCCTCGGCGCGGCTGGCGAAGTCGCCGTAACGCTCGGCGAGTTCCGGGTCGGTGCGCGCGGCGATCATCACTTCCATCACCGCCACGGCTTCCGACAGCTGGAGGCCCTTCCAGACCGCTTGCACGCCGCCGATGAACTGGTCGCGTCCCGGCGGGTTGCCGGCGACCTCGGCGCGGACATAGTCGCGCTGCACGATCCAGGCGTGCTCCGCCACGGCCAGCATCAGGTCGACCTTGGTCGGGAACTGATGGAGCAGCGAGCCGCGGCTGACCTTGGCCAGGCGGGCCACCAGCGGGGTGGAGGTGGCCGCATAGCCGAATTCGGCCAGGCAGCGCACGCCCGCGTCCAGGATCTTGGATCGCGTGGCCGCCCGGCGCTCGGCGTTCGGCCCGCGCGGGACCCTGGGTTTCACGGCTTCGGCCATCGCCTCAACATACCGTCGTTACGGACATAGCCAAGGCCGGGCCCTCCGCGGGCGAGTCAGTGGAAGTCGCGGCTGCGGATCAGGCGTCCGTCGATGCGGCTCCTGACCTGCGGCGGCGGGCCTTCGGCGTCGCGCATCTCGCCCAGCTTGTGCGACAGGTCGGCGAACCGCTCCGCGACCAGGTGGATCACGTCGCCCTCGCGTTGCAGCTGGCCTTCGACGATCACGAAGGACGCGCCCATGACCAGCCGGCGGTTGGCCTCGAAGGCGTCCTTCCACACCACGATATTGGCAATCCCCGTCTCGTCCTCCAGGGTCATGAAGACCACGCCCTTCGCCGTCCCCGGCCGCTGGCGGACCAGCACGAGCCCGCCCACGGCGAGACGGCGGCGGTTGCGCTGTCTGGCCAGAGCGGCGCAGGGCAGCGCGCCCGCGCGGGCCAGTTGCTCGCGGAAGAAGCTGATCGGGTGCGCCTTCAGGGAGAGGCTGGTGGTGCGGTAGTCCTCGGCCACGTGCTGCGGCTCGCTCATGAAGGGAAGCTGGACCTGGGCTTCCGTCCAGCTCTGGCGTGCGAGCAGCGGCGCGTTCGTCTCCACGCCGATCTCGCCGCCCAGCCCCTTCACCGCCCACAGCGCCGCGCGCCGGTCGAGGCCCAGCGAGCGGAAGGCGTCGGCCTCGGCCAGCAGCTCGAGCCCGCGGCGGGTGAGCCCTGCCCGCAGCGCGAAATCCTCCAGTGTCCGTGCGCCCGCCTCGCGCGCCGACTTCAGCGCGATCGCCTCCTCCTTCCGGAAGCCCTTGATCTGGCGCAGGCCCAGGCGAACCGGACGCCAGGGGGTCCGGGGATCGTCCTTCGGTTCCAGGGTGCAGTCCCAGTCGCTGGACAGGATGTCGGGCGGACGGACCTCGACCCCGTGCTCGCGCGCGTCGCGGACCAGCTGGGCGGGCTGATAGAAGCCCATCGGCTGGGCGTTGACCAGGCTCGCCAGGAAGACGTCGGGGTGATGCCGCTTCACCCAGGCCGAGGCGTAGACCAGCAGCGCGAAGCTGATCGCGTGGCTCTCCGGGAAGCCATAGGAGCCGAAGCCTTCGATCTGCTTGAAGCAGCGCTCGGCGAAGTCGCGGGCGTAGCCGCGCCGCGTCATGCCGTCGATGAACTTGTCGCGGTATTCATGGAGACGACCGTTGGCGCGGAAGGTGGCCATCGAGCGGCGCAGGCCGTCGGCCTCGTTCTCGGAGAACTTCGCGCCCTCGATGGCCAGCCGCATGGCCTGTTCCTGGAACAGCGGCACCCCCAGTGTCTTGCCGAGCACCTGGCGAAGCTCGTCGGCCTCGCCGTGTTCCGGCGCGGGCGCGGGGAAGTCGACCGGCTCCCGGCCTTCGCGGCGCTTCAGGTACGGATGGACCATGTCGCCCTGGATCGGCCCCGGCCGCACGATCGCCACCTCGATGACGAGGTCGTAGAACTTCGCGGGCCTGAGCCTCGGCAGCATCGACATCTGCGCCCGGCTCTCCACCTGGAACACGCCCACGGAATCGGCGCGGGAGAGCATCTCGTAGACGGCCGGATCCTCCTGCGGGATGTCGGCGATGTCGCCGATCAGCCGTCCGTCCGGCAGCGGCGGCAGGAGGTCGAGCCCCTTCTTCAGCGCGGTGAGCATGCCCAGCGCCAGCACGTCCACCTTCATCAGGCCGAGGGCGTCGATGTCATCCTTGTCCCACTCGATGAAGGTGCGGTCGGGCATGGCGGCGTTGCCGATCGGCACGGTCTCGTCGAGCCGGCGCCTGGTCAGCACATAGCCGCCGACGTGCTGCGACAGGTGCCGGGGGAAGCCCAGCAGCTCCTGCGCCAGCGACGCGGCGCGGCGGATCTCGGGGGCGTCGGGGTCCAGGCCCGCCTGGCGGATGTGGGCGTCCGGCACGCCCTCGCCGTAGGAGCCCCACACGGTGTTGGCCAGGGCCGCGGTGATGTCCTCGGTCAGCCCCAGCGCCTTGCCCACCTGGCGGATCGCCATGCGCGGACGATAGTGGATGACCGTCGCCACGATCGCCGCGCGGTCGCGGCCGTAGCGGCGGTAGATGTACTGCATCACCTCCTCGCGCCGCTCGTGCTCGAAATCGACGTCGATGTCCGGCGGCTCGCCGCGCTTCTCGGAGATGAAGCGGGAAAACAGCAGGTCCTGGTCGGGCTTGGTGGGGTCGACCGCGGTGATGCCGAGGCAGAAGCAGACGCAGGAGTTCGCCGCCGAGCCGCGCCCCTGGCACAGGATGTCCTGCTCGCGAGCCCAGCGCACCACGTCGTGGACGGTGAGGAAGTAGTTCGGGAAGTCGAGCTTCTCGATCAGCTCGAGCTCGTGCTCGATGACCTTGCGCTCCTTCTCCGGCACGCCGTTCGGGAAGCGCCATTTCGCCCCCTCCCAGGTCAGGTCGCGCAGATGCTGGATGGCGGTCTTGCCTGGCGGCACGGGCTCGTCGGGATATTCGTAGCGCAGCTGGGAAAGGTCGAAGGCGATGCGTTCGGCGATCTCGACGCTGCGTTCGACGGCGCCGGGGAACTTCGCGAACAGGCGCGCCATCTCCTCGGGCGGCTTGAGGTGACGCTCGGCGTTGGCCTCGAGCCGCAGGCCCGCCTGGTGGATCGTGCAGCCCTCGCGGATGCAGGTCAGCACGTCCTGCAGCGGCCGCCGTTCGGGCCCGTGGTAGATCACGTCACCCACCCCCACCATGGGCGCGCGGGCGGCCTGGGCCAGGTCCGCCAGCTGCGAGAGGCGCTTCAGGTCGCGCGCGCCGTAGCGGCGCGCCGCGGCCAGCCAGACGTCGGGCAGCTCGCCCGCGATGCGCTTCAGGTCGCGCTCGAAGGCCGGGTCCAGCCGCTCGGGCGGGACGATCAGGACGAGCTGGCCCTCGGCGTGGTCCAGGAAATCGGCGAAGGAAAGCTCGCAGGCGCCCTTTGCGGCGCGCAACTGGCCGCGGGTGAGCAGTCGCGTGAGCCGGCCGTAGGCCTCGCGGTCCGACGGATAGACCAGCAGGCTGGGCGTTCCGTCCGCGAAGTCGAGCCGGCAGCCGGTGAGCGCCCGGATGGTCGAGCCGGCGGCGCGCCGCTCCTGCATTTCCGACCAGGCGCGCACCACCCCGGCCAGGCTGTTGCGGTCGCAGATCCCGATCGCCTCGATCCCCAGAGCCGCCGCCGTCGCCACCAGCTCGTGCGGATGCGACGCCCCGCGCAGGAACGAGAAATTGGTCGCGGCCTGGAGTTCGGCGTAGCGGGTCATCCGAACAGCCCGTGCAGGAACCACCGCGGCGCCGCCTCCAGGCCGACGCGGAACAGCCAGAACCGGGCCCCCGCGATATCCTCCACCCGGTAGTAGTCGCGCAGCAGGTCGCTTTCCGGCCGGCCGGGATCGGGGTCGCGGC
>JAGWSE010000368.1 GCA_028869395.1 Alphaproteobacteria bacterium
ATTCGCTGGCGCACCCGGCACGATTCGAACGTGCGACCTTTGCCTTCGGAGGGCAACGCTCTATCCAGCTGAGCTACGGGTGCCTGATCCAGCGGAGGCGGTTCTCTAGCGGAAACGGCGGACGGCGGCAAACCCTCCATCGGGGAGGCGTCAGGCCGCGCCGGTGACCTCGCTCCAGAAGCGCTTGGCCTTGCCCAGGAAGTTGGCCGACTTCGGGTGCTGCTGCTCGCCGCAGATCTCGGCGAACTCGGCCATCAGCTCCTTCTGGCGCGGGGTGAGCCGTGTGGGCGTCTCGACGAACAACTCGACTACCAGGTCGCCGCGCTCCCGGCTTCTCAGCGAGGGCATGCCGCGGCCCTTGATGCGGACGATCTGGCCGGTCTGGGCGCCCTCGGGCACCTTCACCTCGATCTTGCAGGCGCCGTCGCAGTTCTCACCGCCGAGCAGGCAGGGCGCCTCGACCACGCCGCCCAGGACCGCGCTCGCCATGGGCACGGGCACGGTGCAGAGCAGGTCCAGTCCGTCGCGCTCGAAGAGCTCGTGCGGATGCACCGAGACGAAGATGTAGAGGTCGCCCCTGGGGCCGCCGCGGACGCCAGCGTCGCCTTCGCCGGCCAGGCGGATGCGCGCACCGTCGTCGACGCCGGCGGGGATGCGCACCGAGAGCGTCCGCTCGCGGCGCACCTGGCCCGCGCCATGGCATTCCGTGCAGGGGTCGAGGACCATCCGGCCCGAGCCGCCGCAGCGGGGGCAGGCGCGCTCGATCGAGAAGAACCCCTGCGTCGCCCGCACGCGGCCGGCGCCGTTGCAGGTGGTGCAGGTGGTCGGGCTGGTCCCCGGCTTGGCGCCCGTGCCGGAACAGGCCTCGCAGTTGAGGGTGGTGGGGGCGGTGATCTCGACCTCGGCGCCGGCGTAGGCCTGCTCGAGCGTGATCTCCAGGTCGTAGCGCAGGTCCTGGCCGCGGGCCGGGCCGCGGCCCTGTCGGCCGCGCATGCCGAACATGTCGCCGAAGACGTCGCCGAACACCTCGTTGAAGATGTCGTGCACGTCGTGGAACTGGGCGCCGCCGAAGCCGCCGCTCTGGCCATTCACCCCGGCATGGCCAAAGCGGTCATAGGCCGCGCGCTTCTGCGGGTCGGAGAGCACCGAATAGGCCTCGTTGACCTCCTTGAAGCGCGAGGCCGCGTCCTCGCAACCGCCGTTGCGGTCGGGGTGGTGCTCCATGGCGAGCTTGCGAAAGGCGGATTTCAGGGCGCCGGCGTCGCAGCCGCGCTCAACGCCGAGGATCTCGTAATAGTCCCGCATCAGATCGACAGGCGCTCTGTGAGTTTACTGCAGGTCGAAGTGGGATGGCCCCCGCCCGACTGCAAGGCTTTCGCCGAGCGGACGGGGGCTCTCTTCACCACAAAGACGGCGGCGACGTTCCCCAAGGGGACCTCTTCGCATCTGACGCTCGAGGTCGCCATGGGGCGCGTTGTCACGCCGACTTCTTCTCGTCGCCGTCGACTTCCTCGAATTCCGCGTCGACGACGTCTTCGGAGCCCGCCTGGGCCTGCGCTCCGGCCTCCGCGCCGGACTCGCCGGCGTTCTGCTGAGCGGCGTACATGGCCTCGCCGAGCTTCATCGAAGCCTGGATCAGGGTGTTGGTCTTGGCGGAGATCGCCTCCGCGTCACCCGATTCCAGCGAGCCCTTCAGGTCTTCCAGCGCCGAGGTGATGGCGTTGCGCTCGGCCTCGCCCACCTTGTCGCCGTGCTCGGCCAGCGCCTTCTCGGTCGAGTGGATGACCGCGTCGGCCTGGTTGCGCGCCTCGACGCCCGCCTTGCGCTTCTCGTCCTCGGCCTTGTTGGACTCGGCTTCCTTGACCATGGCGTCGATGTCCGCGTCGGAGAGGCCGCCGTTGGCCTGGATGCGGATCGACTGCTCCTTGTTGGTCGCCTTGTCGCGGGCCGAGACGTTGACGATGCCGTTGGCGTCGATGTCGAAGGTCACCTCCACCTGCGGCACGCCGCGCGGAGCGGGGGGGATACCGACCAGGTCGAACTGGCCCAGCATTTTGTTGTCGGCGGCCATCGGCCGCTCGCCCTGGAACACCCGGATCGTCACCGCCGACTGGTTGTCCTCGGCCGTGGAGAAGACTTGGCTGCGCTTGGTCGGGATGGTGGTGTTGCGCTCGATCAGCGGGGTGAACACGCCGCCCAGCGTCTCGATGCCGAGGGTGAGCGGGGTGACGTCCAGCAGCAACACGTCCTTGACGTCGCCCTGCAGCACGCCCGCCTGAACCGCGGCGCCCAGCGCCACGACCTCGTCGGGGTTCACGCCCTTGTGCGGTTCGCGGCCGAAGAACTCCTTCACGGTCTCGACGACCTTGGGCATGCGGGTCATGCCGCCGACCAGGATCACCTCGTCGATATCGGACTTCTTCAGGCCCGCGTCCTTCAGCGCCTGCTCGCAGGGGCCGATGGTGCGGTTGATCAGGTCCTCCACCAGCGCCTCGAGCTTGGCGCGCGAGAGCTTGATGTTGAGGTGCAGCGGGCCCGACTGGTTCATCGAGATGAACGGCAGGTTCACCTCGTACTGGGTCGTCGACGAGAGCTCCTTCTTGGCCTTCTCGGCCTCTTCCTTGAGGCGTTGCAGCGCCAGCTTGTCCTTGCGCAGATCGACGCCCTGCTCCTTCTTGAACTCGTCGGCCAGGTAGTCGACGATCCGCAGGTCGAAGTCCTCGCCGCCGAGGAAGGTGTCACCGTTGGTGGCC
>JAGWSE010000369.1 GCA_028869395.1 Alphaproteobacteria bacterium
GCGCCGTCGAGCGGATCGAGGTGGCTGGCGATCCAGTCGCGCAGCTCGTGCGCCGGGGCATAGGCGTTCATGGCCGCTGCGCCCCCGCGGGGCCCAGGGGGAACCAGGCGCCGTGCGATTCCACGCCCAGTACCGGGCCCTCCGGCAGCTCCCGCGCCTCGGCCATCTCGACGAGCTCGTAGAACACGGCGCGCGCGATCAGCGCCTCGAGCCCTCGCCGGACGTGGACGTAGGGACGCGGCTCGCCGGTCGCGTTCACCTCCACCCGGATAGGGTTCTCGGGCCCCGCCTCCACCTCGTCGCCGACATTGGTCAGGAACCGCAACACCGGGCGGCCGTCCTCGCCCGCGTCGCGGTCCACCCGCACCGCGACGAAGGGGGCGTCGTCCACCTGGATCTTCAGCTTCTCGACCGGGGTGACGAGATAGGTCCCGTCCGGGTCCACCCGCAGGATGGTCGAGAACAGCCTGACCAGCCGCTCGCGACCGATCTTCTCGCCCTCGTGCCACCAGGAGCCGTCGGGCGCGATGCGGATGTCGATCTCCCCGGAGTGGGCCGGAGTCCACAGGTGCACCGGCGGCAGCCCGCGCCCGGGCGCCTGCTTTGCCGCCTCCGCCACCTGATCGAGCTTCTTGCCGCCCTCGGCCATGCCGCCAAGGTAGGGGCCGGGCCCGCCCCACTCAACAGCCGTCAGAGCGGCCGCACCATCCCCGCCAGCCGCTCGCCCCCGGCCGTGAACGCCACCCCCAGGGTGCGCCTGGGATCCACCGGCCCGGGCAGGCGCACGTCCTTCGCCAGCGCCGCCGAGAATCCCCAGCGGCCGAAGTAGGGCTCGTCGCCCACCAGCACGATCGCGGTCTCGCCGGCCGCCTTCGCCGCCTGGCAGGCCGCCTCGACCAGCAGCCCGCCCACGCCGCCGCTGCGCTCGTCGGACTCCACCGCGATGGGGCCCAGGAACACCACCGGCGTCTCGCCCGCGCGCACCCGCCACTGGCGCACCACGCCCACCAGCCGCCCGTCGCGCCAGGCGCAGAAAGACAGCTCCGGAGCGAAGGCGGCGAACTCGCGCACGCGCTCGGAGACCTTCACGAAACGTCCCGGCCCGAAGGCCCGGTCGATGAGCGCGTCGGCGAGCGGGCCGTCCTGCGGCCGTTCGGTGTTCAGGACAGGCGCAGCGAGCGCCGCGGTGGGCTGGAGGCTCATGGGTGGGGTTGCGTTTCCGGGAGGACGACGAACGCGGCCGGGCGGGCGCCGGCCGGGGCGGAGGATCAGAGGCGGGTCTCGCCCGCTCGTAGGGTTCGTCGCGTACGCATGGCCGGGGTTCGTCAGCCGCCAACGGGAAGCGCGCACGTAAGATCAAGCCGGCCCGGCGTCAACGGTGATTGCCGTCGCGGCCGACGCAGGTCACGTTCGCCTCGCCCATGGCCGACACCGCCGACCAGGACATTGTCCCCTCCGCGCGCGCGCTCCTGAAGGAGCGTGACTACCTCGCCTTCTGGTGTTCGCGCTGGGCGGGCAGCTTCGCCGCCCAGATCGAGAGCGTGGCGATGGGCTGGCAGATGTATTCGCTGGCCCGCCAGACCCGTTCGGTGGAGGAGAGCGCCTTCCTGGTGGGCATGATCGGGCTCGCCGCCTTCGCGCCGGTCTTCCTGCTGACCCTGATCGCCGGCGAGGCGGCCGACCGCTACGACCGCAAGAAGGTGCTGCTGCTGTGCTTCGCCGGCGAAATGGCCAGCGCCGCGACGCTGGCCGTGGCGAGCTGGCGCGGGTTCGCCAGCGTGCCCCTGCTGCTGGTGGTCGCCGTCCTGTTCGGCGCCGCGCGCGCCTTCTTCGCGCCTTCCAACACCGCCCTCGGCCCCATGCTGGTGCCGCGCAGGTTGCTGCCGCGCGCCATCGCCTGGAACTCGCTGGCCTGGCAGACGGCGGCGATCGCCGGCCCCGCGGCGGGCGGCCTCCTGGTCGCGCTTTCGCCGACCCACGCCTACGTCACCACCTTCGTGCTCTACCTCGCCGCGTCCGGCGCGGTCGCCACGATCCGCAAGCCGAGCAAGCCCGAGACCCAGCCCGGTTCGCGCTGGGCCCTGATGAAGGAGGGCCTGCACTACGTCTGGCGAAACCGCATCGTGTTCGGCGCGATCTCCCTCGACCTGTTCGCCGTGCTGCTGGGCGGCGCGACGGCGCTGCTGCCGGTGTTCGCCAGGGACGTGCTGCACGTGGGCGCCACGGGCTTCGGCCTGCTGCGCTCCGGCCCGGCCATGGGCGCGACCGTCGTCGGCCTGTGGCTCGCGGCCCATCCGATCCGCCACAAGGCCGGGGTGTTCATGTTCGCGGGCGTGGCCGTCTTCGGCCTGGCCACCTGCGTCTTCGCGCTCTCAAAGAGCGTGGCGCTCTCGGTCGCGGCGCTGGCGGTGCTGGGCGGGGCCGACATGCTCTCCGTCTACGTCCGCCAGACCCTGGTGCAGCTCGTCACCCCCGACCCGATGCGCGGCCGCGTGGCCGCCGTCTCCTCGGTCTTCGTGGGCGCGTCCAACGAGCTCGGCGAATTCGAGAGCGGCGTGGTCGCCCGCTTCCTGGGCCCCATCGGCGCGGCCCTGTTCGGAGGCGTCGGCGCCGTCGTGGTCACCGGCGTCTGGGCGCGCCTGTTTCCCGCCTTGCGCAAGGCGGACAGGCTCGAATAACTGTCTCCCATTCTTTTAGGGAGATAGAGCCATGGGCGTTTTGGACGGTAAGGTCGTCCTGGTTACAGGCGGCGGCAACGGCATCGGTCGCGACTGCGCGCTGATCGCGGCCCGCGAAGGCGCGAAGGTCGTCGTCAACGACCTGGGCGGGGGCCTGAAGGGCGAGGACGAAGGCTCGGCGGGGCCGGCCGAAACGGTCGCCCAGGAGATCCGCGCCGCGGGCGGAGAGGCGGTCTCCAACTCCGACAGCGTCACCAACTACAGGGCCGTCCAAGGCATGGTCGAGCAGGCCCGCGACACCTTCGGCGGGCTGCATGCGGTGATCAATCCGGCCGGCATCCTGCGCGACACGATGTTCCACAAGATGAGCGAGGATGACTGGGACCGCGTCATCGACGTGCACCTGCGCGGCTCGTTCAACGTCTGCCGCGCGACCATCGAGCTGTTCCGCGACCAGCAGGACGGCGCCTACATGCTCTACACCTCGACCTCGGGCCTGTTCGGCAACATCGGCCAGGCCAACTACGGCGCGGCCAAGATGGGCATCGCCGGCCTGTCGCGGATCATCGCGATGGAGGGCGCGCGCAACAACGTCCGCTCCAACTGCATCGCCCCCGTCGCCTGGACGCGGATGACCCAATCCGTGCCGATCAAGGACGAGGCCGCCGCCGCGCGGCGCAAGGTGATGGCCGAGAAGATCCGCCCGGACCAGCCGGCCCGCTTCTCGGTGGCCTTGGTCTCCCCGGCCGCGGCCAGCGTGTCGGGCCAGATCTTCGGCGTCTCGGGCGAGAACATCATGCTCTACTCGCAGCCGAGGCCCATCGAGACCTGCTCGAAGCCGGAAGGCCAGGAGTGGACGGTCGACTCGATCCTGAAGGAGGCCATCCCGCAGATGGCCCCGAAGTTCTTCGACCTGAACCGCGCCCCTCAGGCCGGCTCGCAGCAGAACCAGCAGCAGCGCCAACCGGCGTAGGGGTCGCCGCGCCTCCCTCGTCGCGAAGACGACGGGGGAGGCGCTCGCCCAATATCCCTCCCATGCAGCGGCTCATCCGGCATCCGGAGTATCCGTGCGAGGCCGTCTCGGCGCTCGCGGCGGAGGCCGCGCGGCCCGGACCGGGCCGGCTGGCGCTGCGCTATCGCCTGACCCGTGGCGGCGGCGACCTCGCCGTGCCGGCTTCCGCGCCGCCCGCCCGCACCGACGGCCTGTGGAAGCACACCTGTTTCGAGGCCTTCCTCCGCGGCCCGGGCGGCGAGGCCTACCTCGAGTTCAACCTCGCCCCCTCCGGCGAGTGGGCCGCCTATCGCTTCAGCGGCTACCGCGAAGGCATGACCCCGCTCGAAGTCCCGCCGCCGACGATCGGCTGGCGTCCCACGCCCGAGGGATGGGAGCTTGCGACCGACCTCGACCTCTCGGGCCTGCCCGATATCGCCGCCTCGACCTGGCAGGTCTCGCTCACCGCCGTCATCGAGGAGGCGCAAGGCCGCACCTCCTACTGGGCGCTTGCGCATCCGGCTGCGAAGCCGGATTTCCACGCCCGCGAAGGCTTCGCGCTCACCCTTTCCGCACCGGACGCTTGAATGAAATTCGGCATCGACCGCCTCCTCGCCGACCCGCAACTGCGCAAGCCGCTGGCGGGGCGCCGCGTCGCCCTGCTGGCCCACCCGGCCTCGATGACCGAGCAGCTCACGCACGCCATCGACGCCCTGGCCGCCTTGCCCGACCTGACGCTGACCGCCGCCTTCGGCCCGCAGCACGGCCTGCGCGGCGACAAGCAGGACAACATGGTGGAGAGCCCGGACTTCAACGACCCGGCGCACGGCTTCCCGGTCTTCTCGCTCTATGGCGAGGTGCGGAAGCCCACCGACGCCATGATGCAGACCTTCGACGTCCTCCTGGTCGACCTGCAGGACCTCGGCACGCGCATCTACACCTTCATCACCACGCTGCGGTACGTGCTGGAGGCTGCGGCGAAACACGGCAAGGCGGTCTGGGTGCTGGACCGCCCCAACCCCGTCGGCCGCCCCGTCGAAGGCCTCAAGCTGCGTCCCGGCTGGGAGAGCTTCGTGGGCGCGGGCCCGATGCCCATGCGCCATGGCCTGACGCTGGGCGAGCTCGGCCGCTGGTTCATCGCGACGCTGAACCTCGACGTCGAGTACCGCGTCATCGAAATGGAAGGCTGGCGCCCCGACGAAGGGCCCGGGTACGGCTGGCCGCTGGGCCAGCGGGTGTGGGTCAACCCCAGCCCCAACGCCCCCAACCTCTGGATGGCGCGCGCCTACCCCGGCTCGGTCATGCTGGAAGGGGCGACGCTCTCGGAAGGCCGCGGGACCACGCGGCCGCTGGAGCTGTTCGGCGCCCCGGACATCGACGCCCGCGCGATCATCGCCGAGATGCAGGCGCTCGCGCCGGACTGGCTGAAGGGCTGCACGCTGCGGGACTGCTGGTTCGAGCCTACCTTCCACAAGCACGTGGGCCAGCTCTGCTCGGGCGTGCAGATCCACACCGAGGGGCCCACCTACGATCACCAGGCCTTCCGGCCCTGGCGGCTGCAGGCGACGGGCTTCAAGGCGATCCGCGCGCTCGCCCCCGCCTACGACCTGTGGCGCGACTTTCCCTACGAGTACGAGCTCGGCAAGCTCCCCATCGACGTCATCAACGGCGGCCCCGGCTTGCGCGAATGGGTGGACGACCCCGCCGCGACGCCGGGGGATCTCGACGCCCTGACCACGCCGGACGAGCAGGCGTGGATGGAGGAGCGGCGGGAGGTGATGATCTACTGATCCCCTCTCGCCCCGAGGCTCGCACGGCGGGCCGAAAGAGGGGAGAGGAGGCTAGAGCCTGTGGCGCCTTTCCCAGGCCTCGCGCGTCAACTCCCAGCAGTACGAGCGGCGCTTGGAGCCGTCGGGGCGGGTGACCTCGCGTTCGCCCATGGGCGTGAATCCGGCCGCCTCGATGAGCCTGGCCGATCGCACGTTGTCGGTGGCCGCGGTCAGTCCGATCAGCCGCACGCCCAGCGTCTCGAACATCCAGCCGAAGGTGTGGGCCGCGCCCGATCCGCCCTGGCCCCGGCTCTGCAGGTCGGCGCGCATGGCCCCGGCGAGCTCGGCCGAGCTGCGCTCCGGCCAGACGGTGATCCTGGAATAGCCCGCCACCTCGCCCGCCTCGTCGAGTGTGACGAACAGCAGCCCTTCCCCGGCGAGCGCCTGGGCCTGCGCCTCGGCCACCCAGCGGGTGAGGCTGTCGGTGGTGATCGGCCGCGGCAGGTCGTAGATCGGCCCGGAGACCGCCTCGTCGGAGAGCAGCTTCACCAGGCCGGCCACGTGGCCCATGTCGGCCTTGGCCCGCCGCGGCGCCAGCGTCGCCGGATCGGCGTTGCGAACCGCCTCGCGGATCGCCTCGGCCTCCTCGTCGGTCGCGTGCAGCACGGTCTTGGGCGGGGTGCTCATCAGCCGGCGAGCCTCGTCAGCGCCTCGCCAGTCAACCGCCGCGTGGTCCAGTCGTCCAGCGCCGCGGCGCCGAGGCTGTCGTAGAAGGCGATCGAAGGCGCGTTCCAGTCGAGCACGGCCCATTCGAGCCGGCCCAGGTCCTCGTCCACGCAGCGTTTCGCCAGCCGCCGCAGGAGCGCCTTGCCCGCGCCGATCCCCCGCTTCTCCGGTGTGACGAACAGGTCTTCCAGCCAGATCCCGTGCCGACCGCGGAAGGTGGAGTAGTTGTAGAACCAGAGCGCGAAGCCCACCGGCTCGCCGTCGGCCTCGGCGATGTCGCAGAAGACGCGCGGCGCCGGCCCGAAGAGGTCGCGGCGGACGTCGGCCTCGCTCGCCTCAACCTCGTGGAGCAGCTTCTCGTACTCGGCGAGATCGCGGATGAACCGATAGATGAGGCCGAGGTCCTCCGGCGTCGCCTCGCGGACGTGGATGCTCATGGTTCCTCGAACGGAGGCCAGAGGCGGAAGCCCACCAGCCGGCGGTTGTACTTCAACCCCGCATAGAATCGCTCGGCGCTGTCGGTGATCAGATCGATGCGCTCGCCGCCCGCGCGCGCCAGCGCCAGCGCCAGCATGCGCCGCGCGATCCCCTGCCCGCGATGCGCCGCCGCCGTGGCGATCAACGAAAGGTGCGCCTGGATCTCGCCGTCGCTCTGCAACTGGGCGAACCCCACGACCTCGCCATCGGCGTGGGCCACCACGCTCGTGACGCCCGCCGCGGTCAGCGCCCGGTGCGCGCGGTCCGGATCGGCCGGGAATGACGGCCAGGCCTCCGCCTCGCAGAGCATCAGCACGCCTTCCAGGTCTCCCCGCCCATAGGGCCGGACCTCGATGCTCATCACTGCGCCGTCGCCAGCGTCCCTGCCCCGAGCGTCACGCCGGGCGGCGGGCTGGAGTCCTCCGGCACGAAGAAGTCCGGCATCAGGGGCTGGCTGGGATCGACGCGGTACTGGTCGAAGTCGCGCACGCCCTCCGCGTAGAGGAAGCTGTCGTCGATCAGGAACTGGCCGCTGAACTCGCGCGCGGGCTTGTTGAAGACGGCGTAGGCCGCATCGGCCATGATCTCCGGCTTGCGGCACTGGCGCATGCCCTCGTCGCCCGCCAGCGCGAACTGGATGGCGGCGGTGGCGATCCCGGTCCGCGGCCAGAGCGCGTTGAAGGCGACCCCGTCGGCCCTGAACTCCGCGCTCATGCCCAGCACGCACATGCTCATGCCGAACTTGGCCATGGTGTAGGCCGTGTGCCCGGCGAACCAGCGGGGGTTCATGTCGAGCGGCGGCGAGATCATCAGCACGTGCGGGTTGGCCGCCTTCTTCAGGTGCGGCAGGCAGATCTTCGAGGTGAGATAGCTGCCGCGCGCATTGACCCCGTTCATCAGGTCGTAGCGCTTCATCTCGGTCGCGAGCGTGCCCGTGAGCTGGATCGCCGAGGCGTTGTTCACGCAGATGTCGATGCCGCCGAACTTGGCGACCGCCGCCTCCACGCCCGCCGTCACAGAGGCCTCGTCGCGCACGTCGACCACCACCGGCAGCGCCTGGCCGCCCGCCTTCTCGATCTCCTCGGCGGCCGTGTAGATGGTGCCGGGCAGGTGCTTGTGCGGCTCGGCGGTCTTGGCCGCGACCACCACATTGGCGCCGTCGCGCGCCGCCCGGAGCGCCATCGCCAGGCCGATCCCCCGGCTCGCGCCGGTGATGAAGAGGGTCTTTCCGGAAAGGCTCATAGTTCGGCTCCTTCGGTTCAAGCCACCGCCCGGTACCAGTCGACGCCGTCCTCGTCGCGCTGCCGGATCGCCTGTCCGCGCGCCATCAGGCAGTTGAGGTGCGCCAGGCTCTCGCCGGTGGCCATGGAGATGTTGTTGCCGTCGATCCTGCGGCGGAAGAGGACGTGGAAGACGTCCACCGCCCGCTTCGGCTCGGCGATCTCGGCCTTCAGGTAGTCCAGCCGGCGCTCGTGGCCGCCGATCAGGGCGTCGATCCGCGCATGCAGGCCATGGAACGGCTCGTTGTGGGCGGGCAGCACCAGCACGTCGTCGGGCACGATGGTCTTGATGCGGGCGAGGGAGGTCAGCCAGTCGTCCAGCGGATCGGCCGCGGGCTCGGTCGGGAAGACCGAGACGTTGGAGGTGATCTTCGGCAGCACCTGGTCACCCGAGATCATCAGCTTGAGTTCCGGACACCACAGGCAGACGTGCTCCGGGGTGTGGCCCGAGCCCACCACCACCTTCCACAGGTGGTCGCCGATCCTGACCTCGTCGCCGTCGCGCATGCGCTGGAAGCTGTCGGGCAGGGCGTGCAGGGCCCGGCCGAAGCCGCCGAAGCGGGCGCGGTAGGTCTCCAGCGCCTCGGCGTCCCAGCCGGCGGCCTTGTAGAACTCCAGCGCGTCCGGCGGCGCCTCGCGCCCGGTGTCGGCCGCCAGCGAACGGCACATCAGGAACTCCAGCCGGCTGATCCATAGCCGGCACTGGAACTTGCGGGTGATCCAGCCCGCCATGCCGATGTGGTCCGGGTGCATGTGGGTGATCAGCACGCGGGTGACCCGCCGGCCCTCCAGCGCGCCCGCGAACGCGGTGCGCCAGGCCTCGCGGCTCGCCTCGCTGTTCAGCCCGGTGTCGACGATCGCCCAGCCGCCGTCCTCGGCGATGGCCCAGACGTTGATGAAGGCGAGCGAGCCGCCGAGCGGCATGCGGATCCACTTCACGCCGGGGGCGACCTCGATCCCCTCGCCGATCTTCGGCCCCTCGGCGAAGGGGTAGCTGAGCCGCTTCCGCTCCTGGGCGTCCTGAGCTTCCTCGAATCCGTCGGGCGTGGCGATCGCGGGCCTGTTCATCCGACCATTCTGGACGGACGCCGCACGGTGAGCAAACCCCGATCGGAGGTCAGGCGCGCGCCACGGCGAAGCGGTCGACCCAGCCCTTCAGGAGGTTCGCGTCGGCCACGCCCGCCTGGTGGGCGGCGACCTTGCCGTCCTTGAAGGCGAACAGCGCCGGGATGCCCTGCACACCGAAGCGGGCGGCGAGGTCGGGGTTCTTGTCCACGTCCACCTTCACGAACCGCGCGCGGGGCTCCAGCGAGGCCGCCGCGCGGGCGAAGATCGGCGCCATCGCGCGGCACGGCCCGCACCAGGCGGCCCAGAAGTCGGCGATCAGCGGCAGATCGCTGCGCGCCAGGTGCTTGTCGAACCGCGCGCCATCCAGCGCCACGGGCTCGCCGGTGAACAGCGCCTTGTGGCAGCGCCCGCAGGCCGGATGGCCGGCGAGCTTGTCGCCCGGCACGCGGTTCACCGCGTCGCAATGCGGGCAGACGATGTGCAGGCCCTCGGCCATGGACCACCTCCGCTGCAGCAACCCATAGACCGCGGCAGGAGGTTCCGCCGCGCGGCAGATCAAATTTCCCGGCACCCGTGGGCCGGCGCGGCCCGTTGCGGTAGTCTCGCGCCGTCGGGGAAGGCGAACCACCATTCGATGGAGGACCTCCCAATGGCCAATCGCGATCTCACGCCCCGCAGCCCGGGTTACGGAAGCCGCGGAACGGGGCTTTCGACCTACGGCGGGCGCGACCCCTTCGGTCTGTTCCGCCGGGAGATGGACCGGCTCTTCGAAGACTTCTTCACGCCCATGGAGACCCGCAGCTTCGCCGCCGGCGCCGCGGCCCCCATGGCCCTGGGCGGAAGCTGGCCATCGATCGAGCTGGAGGACCGGGACGACGCCTATGTCGTGCGCGCCGAGGCGCCGGGCGTCGACCCGAAGGACATCGAGCTCAACCTGCGCGACAACGCCCTCGTCATCAGCGGTGAGAAGCGCTCCGAGCGCAACGAGGACCAGGAGGGGCGCCGCTATTCCGAGCGCAGCTTCGGCCGCTTCGAGCGGACGATCCCGCTGGAGAGCGAGGTGGACGCCGACAAGGTCGAGGCCACCTGCAGCAACGGCGTCTTGACGATCACCCTGCCGAAGAACGCCCGCGCCAAGGACAGGTCGCGCCGCATCGAGATCAAGCCGGACGGCCGCGGCGCCGGCGACGGCGGGTCGACGACGCAACCGGGCTCGGGCGGCCTCTGAGCCGCGGCCGGACGGGGACGCCTCAGGGCGTCCCCGTCCGTGCGCCGCGCCCGATTGCGGCCTGCGCCCGAAGCGCGCAGCATGGGCGCAGGGATTGGGGGGAAGGCGCATGACCACCCTGGGAGCCTCGCAGAACCCTGCCGGGCGCCCGCTCAGCGAAACCCTGCGCCTCGTCCTCGGCTGGCGGATCTACGGCCTGGGCGTGATCCACATGGCGGTGGTCGCGCTGGTCATCGGCAGCTTCCTGCCCGGCGAGGCCGTGCCGGAAACCGTCCCGGGGCGCCCCGAACTCGCCTACGCGGCGGCCGGCTTCATGCTCCTCGCCGGCGTCGCGCTGCAATGGCGCAGGACGACGGCCTGGGCCGCCGCCGCCCTCGGCGCCTACTTCGGCGTCGCCGTCGTCCTCGTCATGGACGCCCGGCTGGTCGTCGCCCATCCCACGCTCTATCTCGTGTACGAAAGCCTCGCCGAGCAGCTCGCCATCGCCGCGGGCGGGCTGGTGGTCTACGCCGGCGTCGCCCGCATCGACGAAGGCCGTGCGGCGAGCCTCGCCCGCGCCGGGAGGATCGCCTTCGGCCTCTGCGCCATCGTGTTCGGCGGGGCCCACTTCGCCTACATGAACATGACCGCGCCGCTGGCGCCCAAGTGGCTGCCGCCCTCGCAGCTGTTCTGGGCCTATGCGACCGGCGTCTTCCAGGTTCTCGCGGGCCTGGCGATGATCTCCGGCGTGCAGGCCCGGCTCGCCGCGATCCTGCTCACTCTCATGTACGCACTCTTCGCGCCGCTCGTGCACCTGCCGAGGGTGTTCGCCCATCCGGCCGACGCCGGGGCGTGGATCGAGAGCGCGACGAACCTGGCGCTCACCGGCGTCGCCTGGGCCGTCGCGGATTCCCTGGCCAGGAGCCGAAGCGAGGCCGCCTGACGGCCCCTACTCCGCCGCGATCCCGCCGGCGTCGGCGCAGAGCCGTTCGGTCTCGTCCTCCATCCAGGCGCGCAGCGCCTTGAGGAACGGCAGCGCCTCGCGGAACTCCTTCTGCGTGAAGCTCTCGCGAAGGCTGCCCATGCGCGGCTTGATGCCCGCCATGGCGCGCACATAGGCCTGCCGGCCCGCCGCGGTCATGGCCACGCGCTTCTTGCGCTTGTCGGCGGGGTCGGGCTCGACCACGGCGAGCCCGGTGGCCTCGAGCCGGTCGAGGGTGTTGGTGATCGCGCCGGGCGTCATCTGCAGGGCGGCCGCCAGCTGGCCCGGCGTCTGGCCCTCGCCGCGCCGAGCCAGGAGGTTCATCACCTCGAACTGCGGATAGGTCATGCCCACCGGCAGCGAGCGCGTCACGATGGTGCGCACGCCGCACTCGATCAGGGCGATCTCGTCGAACACCTGGACTTCGGGATGCTCTTCCACCACGGGCGGCATGGCCACGCTCCTGTTCAACACTTCACGCTTGAACAAGCCAGGCTATAGCTGATCCCCGAACACGGTTCAACGTTGAACGATCAAGCGGCGTCGAGCACGTCCCTGATCCCCCGGCGCGCGAGTTCGTCGGCGCGTTCGTTGAGCTCGTGGCCCGCATGGCCCTTGACCCAGCGCCACTGTACGTCGTGACGCGACCGGGCTTCGTCAAGGCGCCGCCACAGATCTTCGTTCTTCACCGGCTTCTTGTCCGCGGTCTTCCAGCCGCGCGCCTTCCAGCCGTGGATCCACTCGTGGATGCCCTGCTGGACGTACTTGCTGTCGGTGTGGACCTCCACCTGGCAAGGCCGCTTCAGCGCTTCCAGCGCCCGGATGGCGGCCATCAGCTCCATGCGGTTGTTGGTGGTGGCAAGCTCGCCCCCCCACAGCTCCTTGCGGTGCTCGCCGGAGAGCATCACCGCGCCCCAGCCGCCCGGCCCCGGATTCCCGGAGCAGGCGCCGTCGGTGTAGATCACCACCTTCGGCGTCATGCCGCCGACCCGAACAGGAC
>JAGWSE010000370.1 GCA_028869395.1 Alphaproteobacteria bacterium
CGCTGTCGCCGTCGCCGGATACGCCAAGATAGATCAGGTCGCGGTTCGCCAGGTTGGCGCCGGTCAGCACCGAGGGCATGCGGCCGTGCACCGAATTGAAGCCGTGCGAGGCGCCAAGGAAATAGGTCGGCGTCTTGGACGAGCAGCCGATGCCCGAGAGCTTGGCGATGCGATGCGGCGGCAGCTCCAGCTCGTAGACCGCCTGGATGATCGCCGCCGAGATCGAGTCGTGGCCGCAGCCCGCACAGAGCGTCGAGACGCGGCCCTCATAGTCCCGGCGGGTGTAGCCGAGTCCGTTCCTGGCGAGCGCCGGATGGTGCAGCTGAGGCTTGGTGATGTAGGTCATTCCGCCGCCTCGATGACTGAGCCGACGGCCGCGCGCGTCGCGATCTCGCCGGCGATGAACCGGGCGGTGATCGGAGTGCCGTCGTAATGGAGGACCGGGACGAGCTTCGCCGGGTCCACGCCGCCCTCCGTGACGATCAGGGTGCGAAGCTGGGCGTCGCGGTTCTGCTCGACCACGAACACCCGCTCGTGGGCTGCGATGAAATCATAGACCGCGTCCGAGAAGGGGAAACCGCGCACGCGCAGCGCATCGAGATGCCGCCCCTGCCCTTCGAGCACCTCCAGCGCCTCGTGCATGGCCTCGGTCGACGAGCCGAAATAGATCACCCCGTCCGGCGTCTTGCGCTTGGCCTTGCGGGCGATCGGCGCCGGCACGAGCCCCTTCGCGGTCTCGAACTTCCGCAGGAGCCTCTGCATGTTCTCGACGTAGACGGAGCCCTCCTCCGAATAGCGGGCGTAGGGATTCCGCGATGTGCCGCGCGTGAAGTAGCCGCCCCGCGTCGGGTGCGTGCCGGGATAGGTGCGGTACGGGATCCCGTCGCCGTCCACCTCCAGGTAGCGGCCGAAGTCGCGTCCCGCCTCCAGCTCCTCGAAGCTCATCACCTTGCCGCGGTCGAGCTTGCGCGCGTCGTCCCATTCGAAGGGCCTGGTCAGCCACTCGTTCATGCCGATGTCGAGGTCGAGCATGACGAACACGGTGGTCTGCAGCCGGTCGGCGAGGTCGAAGGCGAGCGCGCCCATCTCGAAGCATTCGCCGGGATCGGCGGGCAGCAGCAGGGGATGTTTCGTGTCCCCGTGGCTGGCGTAGGCGGCGGCGAGCAGGTCCGCCTGCTGGGTCCGCGTCGGCATGCCGGTCGAAGGGCCGCCGCGCTGCACGTCGAAGATCACCGCCGGGATCTCCGCGAAATAGGAAAGACCGATGAATTCGGTCATCAGCGAGACGCCGGGGCCCGAGGTCGCGGTGAACGCCCGCGCCCCGTTCCAGCCGGCGCCCACCACGATGCCGATGGAGGCGATCTCGTCCTCCCCCTGGACGATGGCGTAGCGCGCCTGGCCGGTCTCGGGATCGGTGCGCAGGTCCTTGCAGTAGCCGGTGAAGGCCTCGGCGAGCGAGGTCGACGGCGTGATGGGATACCAGGCGCAGACGGTGGCGCCGCCATAGACCGCGCCCAGGGCCGCGGCGGCGTTGCCCTCCACATAGATCCGATCGCCCACCTTGTCGGCGCGGCGGACCTGCAGCTTCAGAGGCTCGTGGTTCTCGCGGACGTAGTCGTAGCCCATGGCGAGCGCTTCGAAGTTGGCGTCGATCAGCCGCTGACGACCGGCGAAGTCCTCGGCGATCAACCCCTTCACGGCCTCGGGCTCGATGCCGAGCAGGCCCGCCAGCGCGCCCAGGTAGATGATGTTCTTGAAGAGCTGCCGCTCGCGGGCGACCTCGTAGCGGGCGTTGCTCAACGCGGTCAGCGGAACCCCCACGACGGTGATGTCATCGCGGAATTTCGAGGGCGGCATCGGCTTGGTGGAATCGTAGAACAGCACCCCGCCCGCCTCGATCTCGGCCACGTCCCGATCCCAGGTCTGCGGGTTCATGGCGACCATGAGGTCGACGCCGCCGCGGCGGCCCAGGTGACCGGCTTCCGTCACCCTCACCTCGTACCAGGTCGGCAGGCCCTGGATGTTCGACGGGAAGATGTTCCGCGCCGCGACCGGCACGCCCATGCGGATCACCGAGCGGGCGAACAAGCCGTTGGCCGAGGCCGAGCCCGATCCGTTGACGTTGGCGAACTTGACCACGAAGTCATTGACGCGGGGCCTTGTCGTCGGCTCAGCCATGACGCGCTCCTGCGTGCGTCATCTCCAGCAGGAACTTCTGCATGTCCCAGGCCCCGGTCGGGCACCGCTCGGCGCAGAGGCCGCAGTGCAGGCAGACATCTTCGTCCTTCACCATCACGCGGCCGGTCGGCAGCGACCCGGAGACATAGAGATCCTGGGCGAGATTGCCGGCCGGCGCCTTGAGCCGTGTCCGCAGCTCGTCCTCGTCCCCGTCCTCGGTGAAGGTGATGCAGTCCATCGGACAGATGTCCACGCAGGCGTCGCACTCGATGCAGAGCTTGTCGGCGAACACCGTCTCGACGTCGCAGTTGAGGCACCGCTCGGCTTCCTTGAAGCCTAGCTCCCGGTCGAAGCCGAGTTCAACTTCCAGCCGTACATCCTTGAGCGCACTCGCTTTCTCGCGCAGAGGAACGCGGAAACGCCGATCGTTGGAGATGTCGTTGTCGTAGCTCCACTCATGGATGCCCATCTTCTGGGAGACCAGCGAGAACTCCGGCGGCGGGCGCACGCCCACGTCCTCTCGCCGACAGAAGCGGTCGATCGAGACCGCAGCTTCGTGGCCGTGGGCGACCGCCCAGATGATGTTCTTCGGCCCGAACGCCGCGTCGCCGCCGAAGAAGACATTGGGCAGGGTCGAGGCCATGGTGACCGGATCGACCTTCGGCATGTCCCACTGGTCGAACTCGATCCCGATGTCGCGCTCGATCCAGGGGAAGGCGTTCTCCTGGCCGACGGCCACCAGGACGTCGTCACACTCGAAATGCTGGTCGGGGCGGCCCGTGGGGATCAGCTTGCGCCGACC
>JAGWSE010000371.1 GCA_028869395.1 Alphaproteobacteria bacterium
ATCGCTCTTCGAGGTGCGGCCGGATGAGGCCTGACGGGTCGGCCGATCCGATCTACATCCTGGCCCCGGTCGGACGCGACGGTCCGGTGATCGCGGCCATGCTGCGCGACGCCGGCATCGCAGCGGAGGTGATCCGCGAGTTCGCCGACCCGGAGGTCCGTCTCGAGGACGGCGCGGGCCTTGTCGTCGCCTCGGAGGCCTTCGAGCGGTTCGACCCCGCGCCGCTCCACGCCTTCCTCGCCGCCCAGCCGCCCTGGTCCGACTTCCCGATTGTCTTCCTGCGCACGCGCGGCCAGATGGTCACGCCCCAGACCCAGACCTTCATCGAAGGGCTGGGCAACGTCACTATACTGGAGCGGCCGCTGCACCCGATCTCGCTGGTCAGCGCCGGCCGTTCCGCCGTCCGCGCGCGCCGGCGCCAGCGTGAGGCCGAGGCTTTGCTGGCCGAACGCCTTCGCATCAACGATGCGCTGCGCCACAGCGAGGAGCAGGTCCGGGCCCTGGCCGACCAGCTTGAACGGCGCGTCCAGGAACGCACGGCCGAGCTCGCGGCCGCCAACCGCCAGCTGCTGGCCGAGATGGCCGAGCGCGAGCGGATGGAAGCGACCATGCTGCGTATGCAGCGCCTGGAGGCGGTGGGCCAGCTCACTGCGGGGGTCGCCCACGACTTCAACAACCTGCTCACGGTCATTCTCGGCAACCTGACGCGGCTGGAGCGCGAGGCCGCCCCGGCCGATCGCCGCCGGTTCGAGATGATGCGCGCGGCGGCCGAGCGCGGGGCGATGCTCACCGCCCAGCTGCTCGCCTTCTCACGTCGGCAGAAGCTGGAGCCCAAGGCGGTCAACCTGAACGACGCCATCCAGAGCCTGCGGGACCTGCTGCAGACGACGCTCGGGGCCGCGTTCCACCTTTCGACCCGCCTGGAGGCGGCCGCCTGGCCCGCCATGGTCGACCCGACCCAGATCGAGATGGTCATTCTCAACCTGGCCATCAACGCGCGCGACGCCATGGAGGCCGGTGGGGAGATCTGCGTCCAGACCGGCAACGCGGTGGTCACCCGGCCGCGCATCCGTCCCGAGGAGCCGGAGCCCGGCGAATATGTCGTGCTCAGCGTCCGCGACGGCGGCTGCGGCATGGACGAGGACACCCTGGGCCGCGTCTTCGAGCCGTTCTTCACCACCAAGGAAGTCGGCCGCGGTTCGGGCCTCGGGCTGTCCCAGGTCCTGGGCTTCGCCAAGCAGTCGGGCGGCGGCGTGCAGATCGAGACCCAGGTGGGCGCCGGCACGACCGTGAAGGTCTACCTGCCGCGCGCCGCGGCGCACCCGACGTCGGCCGGTCCGTCGCTGGTCGTGGACGGGCTGGGCGCGTCGGTGAAGGGCGGCACGATCCTGCTCGTCGACGACGACGAGGCGGTGCGCGAGACGACGGCTTCCACGCTGGAGTCCCTCGGCTTCAAGGTGATCGAGGCGGGCAGCGGCGGCTCGGCCCTGGAGATCCTCGACAGTCGCCGCAAGATCGACCTCCTCCTGCTCGATTTCGCCATGCCCGGCATGAACGGGGCCGACGTCGCCCGCGCGGCCCAGAGCCGGCGTCCCAACCTGCCGATCCTGTTCGTGACCGGCTATGCCGACCTCACGGCCATGACCCACATCGCCGAGCATCAGGTGATCCGCAAACCCTTCGAGGAGCGGGAGCTGGCGCGCCGCGTGGCGGGCGCGCTCGGCGGGCCGGAGGACGCCGAAGAGCTGGGCGCCTGACCGGGCCTAGCGCTCGGAGGGCAGCAGCCGCTCGTAGGTGCGCCGGATCACGCCGTAGCACTCGCAGGCGAGCGCCTCGAGCGCGCTGCGGTCGATGATGTCCACCACGCCGCGCCGATAGCGGATCGCGCCCTTCTCCTGCAGCGCCCGGG
>JAGWSE010000372.1 GCA_028869395.1 Alphaproteobacteria bacterium
GGGCGCGTTCGGAGCGGGCGTAGCGATCGGAGGCGGCCGCCAGCACCTTCTGCAGGTAGGCGTAGCGCGCCTCGTCGGCGAGCGCGGTCTCCGCCAGCTGCCGGGCCTGCTGGGCGGTGCTCCATTCGGCCCAGAGGAGGTCGAGATTGGCCTGTCGGGCGGTGAACCTCGCCGCGGCACGCGCGCTCGCCCGGGCGAGAAGCCCCGCCACGTCGAGGCTCGGCGAGATGGTGTAGGCCGTCTGCTTGTCGGGACCGGCGATGGGGTGGTCGAACCCTGCGGTGATCTGCGGCTCGGGCAGAAGGCCCGCCTGGAACACCTCGGCGGCGTTCACGCCCAGCGCCGCCCGCTTGGCGGCGAGGTCGGGGCTGTTCAGGACCGCCAGCACGCCGACCTCAAGCGGATCGAGGCCGTCGCGCGGATCGATCCGGATGGTCTTCAGGGGCCCCACCCTGAGCTGCGACACGTCCACCTTGAGCCCGCTCAGGCGGGCCTGGGTGTCCGGCGCCGACGAAAGCGGCCTGGCATGATAGACGGCGCAGCCGCTGAGCGCGCCGGCCCCCGCCAGGCCGATGGCCAGGCCCCGCAGCCAGGTGGCGATGTGTCGCTTGGGGGAGGTCACAGGCGCGAGATTCCCGAATTCCGAACGGCCCCGTCAATGACCGGGTCAATGCGCCCACTGCGTGACGCGGACATTACCGATTTTCAATGTTGCGAGCGCGCCCTGCAACGCCCGCGGCGGCGGCGTCCGGCCGGGGAGGACAGCCGCCCCGTCGAAGCCGGCCCGACGACCCGCTCCAGGCGGCGAGCGCCCCCTGCCCGGCCTCGACAGCGCGGCGCCCGGACGGCCGGCGCCAATGAAATTCTCGGCCGGCAGCGGAGCTTCCAGGACGCTCAGGGATTGTCGCGGCGGAGGCGCTGCATGGGTTTCTGGATCTCCTCGGCCGCCACGGCGGCGTTTGCGATGGCCTCCACAGCCGTGGTCCTGACGGCGCTGATCCTGGTGGAGCATGCCGCGCCCAGGGGCCGCCATCCCCTCGCGTCGCGCCTGAAGGGGGCGATGTTCTGGAGCATCTACATCCCGCTCAGCGCTGTGATCCTCGCCGGGCTGTCGGCGCTCTGGCGGCGCCTGGGCGTTGCGCCCCTCGCCACCCTGCCCCTCTCGACCTGGTTCTCGTGGGCGGGACCCGCGGGCCCGCTGTTGAGCGGCCTGGCGGTGATCCTGGCCACGGACTTCCTCAACTACGGGTTCCACCGGATACAGCACCGCCTGCTCTGGCGGTTCCATGCGGTGCATCACGCCATCGGCGAGATGCACGCGGTGGGGTCCTACGACCATCCCGCGGACATTGTCTTCGGGTTCGCTCTGGTCGCCGCACCGCTCAGTCTCGTCTCCTTCGGGGCGGGGTCCGGGGGCGTGGTCGTGCAGCTGCTGCTGGCTGTCCACCTGAAGTACGTCCACGCCTCGACGCGGCTGCACTTCGGCCCGCTTCGGCGGCTGCTTGTCGACAACGCCTACCACCGCATCCACCACTCCCTGGACCCACGGCATGCGGGCAAGAACTTCGGCTCGATCACCACCATCTGGGACCAGGTGTTCGGAACCGCCTACTTCCCGGCGCCGGACGAGTGGCCGCGCACCGGCCTCGCCGAAACCGACGAGCCGCGCTCCGTGCGCGAGTTCCTGACGCTGCCGTTCCGGCTCGATCCCGCACGCCGGATCGCCGAGGCGCCCGGCCCGGCCGCCGCGGCGAAGCCCGCCGGGACCTAGACGCGCCCGACGCGCGCAGGCGAGGTTGAACGCCGCGCGCCGCGAGCCGGGGCCCCCAGGTCGCACGTCGAGCCGTTCGGCGCCGATCGGCGGCCGAACCCAGGGACGGCGGCCTGGCGGGGTCGCCTCGGTCAAGGCCGCCCTCCGCTCGCCCGACCCGAACCCCCCGTCCCGATCCCTCGCCCCCCGATCCCTCGCCCCGACCCCGCGCGCCGGACCCTAAGGCCGGACCCTAACGCGGGACCCTCTCTCCGGACCCCCTCGCTCCGGATCTGGGGCGATCAGGATCGCTGCCAGATCCAGGAGGGGCCCGTCGGCGCCTGCGACTTGCGGGCGGGAGGACCGTTGCCCTCCAGGCGCTCCGCCAGGCCCGCGGGCGGCGGACGAAGCGCCAGCACGACCGCGCCGATCAGCACCAGGAGACTGATCGCGAGCAGCACGAGCGCCCAGCGCGAGGGGGCGCCCCGCCGGCTACGCCCGCTCGCCCGGCGACGGCTCAGGGCCGAGGTCCGGCGCTCGGCTCGCCCGGGTGGGACGCGAGCGGCGCCGGTCGTCGCGCCGCGAGGTTTGTCGCCGGCCCGTCTCGTCATGGCGGGGCGCTCGGGGCGGACGGCTGGACCCTTGGACGACGCGGCAGGATGACCCGAGCCACAAGCCCCGGCCTATTGTCCGAAAGCACCAGTTCCCCTTCGTGCAGTTGAGCCACGGCCTGGACCATGGCCAGTCCCAGGCCCGCGCCCGGCGTGGTGCGGCTCCTGTCCAGCCTGTAGAATCGCCGGGTCACCTTCGCGCGCTCGTCCGGGGGGATGCCGGGGCCCTTGTCCGCCACGGAGATCACGGCGCGAGTCCCCTCGGCCCTTACGCTCAGCTCGACAGCGCCAGGCGGCGGCGTATGGGCGAAGGCGTTCTCGAGGAGGTTCGAGACCAGCTGGGCCAGGAGGTTCTCGTCGCCGTCCACCTGCAGGTCCGGCGCGACATGGCCTGCGAACGCGCGGCCTTCGTCCTCCGCCACCGGCTCGTAGGCCTGCTGGACCCGCTCCACCACCTCGGAGAGGTTGACGGGCCGGAAGCCCTCGCGGCCCCCGCCCTCAACCTGCGCGATCCGCAGCAACGAGCTGAAGGTCGCCAGGATCTCGTCCACCTGCGCCATCGCCGCCTGGGCGAGGGCGTCGCGCTCGGGGTTCGGCGCCCCGTCCCCCAACGCCGCCTCCAGGCGTCCGCGAAGCCGGGTCAGCGGGGTCCTGAGGTCGTGGGCCACGTCGCTCGAAACCTGACGAAGGCCTTCCATCAACCCGTTGATGCGGTCCAACATGGCGTTGAGATTGGCGGCCAGCCTGTCGAACTCCGCCCCCATGCCCATGGCGGGAAGCCGTTCGTCGAGCCGCCCCTCCATGATCCGCGCCGCCGCGGCGTTGACCCGGTCGATACGGGAAAGCACCTGCCGGCCGATCAGGAAGGCCACGCACAGGGCCATCAGCAGGATGAGGCCGCCGGCGGCCGCGGTCGCCTCCACCAGGGTCTCCCGCAGCTCATGGAAGTCGTAGGTGGAGCGGCCGACCACCAGCAGCCCGCCGCCCGGCAGGGTCTCGCCCAGGGTCCGCACCTCGGCCATCTCCTCGGCGTATTCACGGGACTCCGGCGGCGCGGGCACCTGCACCTCGGCCCAGCCGCGGCGGCCCGCGGAAACCGGCAGGTCGCCGGCCAGCAGGTCCCCGCCCGGCCCGAACACGAGATAGTAGAAGGCGCTGGAGCCCAGCACGCGCTGCCGCTCGCGGACGAGCGCGGCGATCCCGGTCGCATTTCCGCCGGGGGCGGTGCGCTCCAGGAGCTGGATCTCGCTAGTGACGTCGTCGCGAAGGGAACGGCGCGCGTAGTCGGCGACGGTCAGGTCGAAGAAGGCCACCAGCACGACGGCCCCCAATGCGAACAGCAGCCCGTACAGGGTCGCCAGCCGGAACGCGGCGGTCCCGGTGATCCTAGGCAGAGGCATCGATGCGGTATCCGGCGCCGCGCACGGTCTGGATCAGTTCCTTGCCGAAGCCGCGGTCCACCTTGGCCCGGATACGGCTCATGTGGCTTTCCACAATGTTGGTCTTCGGGTCGAAGTGGAAGGACCAGACGTTCTCCAGCAGCATGGTGCGGGTGACGATCTGGCCCGCGTGCTTCATGAGGAACTCCAGCAGCCTGAATTCCTGCGGCTTGAGGTCGATGCGCCGCCCCGCCCGGGCCACCGTGCGCTTGAGCATGTCCAGCTGCAGGTCGCCCACCTGCAGCACGGTCTGGACCTCGGCGATGGGGGGCCGGCGCGCGAGGGCGTTCAGCCGCGCCACCAGCTCGGTGAAGGCGAAGGGCTTGACCAGGTAATCGTCGCCGCCCGCCTCCAGGCCCTCCACCCGGTCGCCGATCCCGCCCAGGGCCGTCAGGAACAGCACGGGGGTGAGCACGCCGGCGGCGCGCAGGGACTTGACCATCTTGAGGCCGTCCATGCCCGGCGCCATGCGATCGACCACCAGCACGTCGTAGACCCCTTCCAGCGCCAGGTGGAAGGCGTCGCGGCCGTCGTGGCAGAGATCGACCACATGGCCGGCCTGGGACAGCCCCTTCCTGAGGTAGCCGGCCGTGTCCGGTTCGTCTTCGAGGACCAGGATCTTCACGGCCGGCTCGCCCAAGGGTCAGGCGTCCCGGGCTCAGTCAGGGGTGTCGAGGTCGTTCTCGAGCACCTTGCCCGTGCGGGCGTCGACGCCGACCTCATAGGTGGTCCCCTTGGACTTCACGTCGAAGGAGTAGCGCAGGCCGCTGCCGCCCTTCTCCTTCTCGAGCTCCTGGCCGACGATCTTGCCGGGGCGCGCGTGAAGCGCCGTGGCGCGGGCCTGGGCCAGGTTCACCTTTGCGGAAGCGAGATACTGGTGGCCGGTGAGCGGCTTGGCCTGGGCGGCCGCGGCGCCGGCCAGGACGAAGGCCGCGCAGGCGGCGGAAGTGATCAGGAAGGAACGCATGGAGTAACTCCGTTTGTGGAGCCCCATCCTCGCCGGCGCCCCCTGCCCGCGCCGTGAACGCAACATTGTCGTTGCGTAACGATGTAAGCCGAAGCTGGACCTCACCGTGGCCGATTTGCGTCACCCGCCGTCCTCCCCGCGTTCGCCATCGCCGGCGCGACGGCCGGATCGCTTCCAGGCGCTCGCCGCCGCCCAAATGACCGCGTAGACCACGGCGGACGCGGCGAAAACCTCCACCGCGCGCACCAGGGCCGCCTGCCGGGCGACCTCCAGGCCGAAGCTCCGCGCGAGCGGCGAGCCGCGAGCGCCCAACTCCAGGCTGTATCGCAGGTATCGCAGCCGGGCCGCGGCCGCCGCCAGGCCCCCCGAGGCCATTGCGTAACCGCAAGACGCCGCGGTCCAGACCCATGAGCTCGCGGGCGCGCGCGGCGTGCGTCTGTAGGAAACTGCAGCCATGGAGGTCCTTCGGACGCAGCTTCGCACCCTCATCCTGCGCCCCGCGTGCCCGCAACATTACAGCTTTTCAATGTTGCGTCGGCGGGCGGTGTTGTCTCAGATTGAAAACCGCCCTGGGGCCGTCGCCTGAGCTCGGATAGGATTAGGTCGATGAACTCTGCGGATAGGTCACGGTCTGCCAACCGTTCTACGCGGAGCCAGATGTAGAACAGCACGAGCAGGCAAGAAGCTGAGCAAGATGAGCCAGCCCATTCCGGTTCTCCCCCTGCACGGATACCGGCACCATGCCTAAAGGCCCTCGCGGAGAGAAGCGCCCCGCCGACGCCATCGGCCGCGCCATCTGGTCGCCAAGATCGCGACGGGGGAGATCGAGGACAACGCCACTCCCGCCGACAAGGCGCATCACGCGCGGGGCGGCAAGAAGGGCGGCGCTGCTAGAGCTGCGAAACTGACGCCTGAGCAGCGCTCAGAGATCGCTAAGAAGGCGGCCGCGAAGCGGTGGCGCTCTCGTCCCTAAGAGAGACCTTCTTCCGCAAGAGCCGGATAGGCTTACCGCCGTCGAGCACCAGTTTCACTTCAAACGTGGTCGGCTTCGCGATCCGAATTGGGAATTTCGGGACGATTAGGTTCGTGGGCGCCGCAGGGTGGGCCAGGGCGCCGACCTTCTATCCCGGCAGCAGCGCCCACGCCGGGCTCTGATTGGAAACAAGCCGCCCTCTCAGATCCTTTGAACGCTTCGCCCCCGGCCCGACACGTCCAGCCTCGAGCATCAAGCCGGCGCACGCCTTCCCCGCGTCTCGCCGGAGGGACAGTCCGGACACCGGGGTCGTGCTCGGCGGAGCGAGGTTCAGGCCCGGCCAGGCCGACGGACCACATGGATTCTTTATGCCCGCCCGTCCTAGCGTCGTGGCCCCTCCTCCACGGGAGCCCGCATTGCTGTCCGAGTTCTGGACTCATTTCCCGAGGCTCGCGCCCCTGCGAGGCCGCCAGCACGGCCAGGACGCGTCGGGGGCGGTCCCGGGCGGCGGCGGCTACCTTCTCGCCCTGCTCTTCGTCGCCCTGGCGGGGGTCCTGTCCCTGGTCTACGAGCACCTGGTCGCCCGTCCGGACGTCACCCTGGTCTTCGTCCTGGCCGTGGTGGTCTCCGCCGCCGCCTTCGGCTGGGGCCCCGCCCTTGCGGCCGCACTGGCCGGGGTTCTCACCTTCGACTACTTCTTCACGCGCCCCTATCATTCCCTGCGGATCGACAGCCCCAGCGATCTCGCCGCCGCAGGGCTCCTGCTGGTGATCGCAGCCGTCGTCAGCAGCGTGGCGGCCGAGGCCCGGCGCCAGGCCCGCACGGCTCAGGAGGCCGCCGCACACGCCAAGGCCCTGGAACAGGTGGCGGCGAAGGTGCTGCAAGGACGCCCGGAGTGGGAGGTCATGCAGGCCGCCGCGGAGGCCGCGAGCCGCGTCTTCGACGCGCCGTCCGTCGTGCTGCTGCAGCGCGGCGAGTCCCTGGCGGCGGTGGCGAGCTCGGGCCCGGCCCAGCTCACCGGCGCCGAGCGCGAGGCCGCCGTCGCCGCCCTGCAGGAGGAGATCGCCGTGCACGGCGGCGTCTACCCCTTCGAGCGCTCGGAGTTCGATTTCTGGCCCCTGGCCGCACGCGGCGAGCTCGCCTGGGGCCTGGGCGTCGGGTTCGGGCGGGCGCAGGCCCGCCGTCCGGCGGCGGCCGATCCGTTCCTGCACCTGCTGCGCGGCTACCTGGCCGCGGCGATCGCCGCTTCGCCTGCGGCCGAGGATGCGCATGGCTGAGGCACGCCTGGGGACCGCGCCGCCGCCCGCCTCCGCGCCGGCCGGTCACGCGGACAGCTTCCGAGCCCTGGCGCTGGGCTCGCTGGGCGTGGTCTTCGGGGACATCGGCACCAGTCCGATCTACGCGATGCGCGAAGCGCTCGGACACACCCGCAGCGGCGGGACCAGCGAGCTCGCGGTCCTCGGGGTCGTCTCCCTGGTGTTCTGGGCCCTGATGCTCGTGGTGACGGTCAAGTACGTGGTTTTCGTCATGCGCGCCGACAACAAGGGCGAGGGCGGCACCCTCGCCCTTATGGCCCTGGCGCAGCACGCCCTGGGAGATCGCGCCGCGGCGGGCTCGAGCTTCATCCGCCGCTCGGGCTTCGTCTTCGTTCTGGGGATCTGCGGGGCCGCCCTGTTCTACGGCGACGGCCTGATCACACCGGCCATTTCCGTCCTGTCGGCGGTGGAAGGCCTCAAGGACGCGCCGCGGTTCGGGCCGCTGTTCGCGCCCTTCGTCCTGCCGGTGGCCGCCGCGATCCTGGTGGCCCTGTTCCTGGTCCAGTCCCGCGGCACCGCGGCGGTGGGCCGGTTCTTCGGCCCCGTCATGCTCGTCTGGTTCCTGGTCCTTGCGGCCATGGGCCTCGTCCCGGTCCTGCGCCATCCCGCGGTGCTCATGGCGCTCAGTCCGCAGTACGGGGTGGCGCTCCTGGCGCACAACAAGCTGGTCGGCTTCGCCATCCTCGGCAGCGTCTTCCTCTGCGTGACGGGCGCCGAGGCCCTCTATGCGGACATGGGTCACTTCGGGAAGACGCCGATCCGCGCCGCCTGGCTGGCGATCGCGCTGCCTTGCCTCACCCTGAACTACCTGGGCCAGGGGGCGCTGGTGCTCGCCCACCCCGAGGCCGCGGCCAATCCCTTCTTCCTGATGATCCCCAAGCTCGCCTACTGGCCGGTCCTGCTGCTCACCACGGCAGCGACGGTGATCGCCTCGCAAGCGGTGATCACGGGCGCCTATTCCATGACCCAGCAGGCGGTGCAGCTCGGGCTCCTGCCGCGCATCGACATCCGGCGCACCAGCGAGACCATCGCCGGCCAGATCTATGTGCCGCAGGTCAACACCCTGCTGATGGTGGGGGTGCTGGCCCTGCTGGTGATGTTCAAGAACTCCTCGAACCTGGCCGCGGCCTACGGGATCGCGGTCACCGGCACCATGGTGATCACCATGCTGCTGGCCTATGTGGTGGCCCGTCACGCCTGGAAATGGAGCCTCTCGGCCACCCTCCTGTTCGAGATCCCCCTGATCTCCATCGACCTGTCGTTCCTCGCCTCCAACACCCTGAAGATCCCGCAGGGGGGCTGGTTTCCCCTGCTGTTCGGCGCGGCGATCATGATCGTCATGTGGACCTGGACCCGCGGCGCGGCCATCCTGACGGAGAAGACGCGGCGCGACAGCGTCCCCCTGGCCGACCTCGCCGAAATCCTGAGGAGCCGCGCCCCGTCCCGGGCGCCCGGGACGGCGGTGTTCCTGACCTCGGACCCGGACACCGCCCCCGTCGCCCTGATGCACAACCTCAAGCACAACAAGGTGCTGCACCAGAGGAACATCATCCTGACCATCAACACCGCCGAAACGCCCCGCGTGCCCGAGGATCAGCGCGTCGAGGTGGAGCCCCTGAATGCGGACTTCACCCGCATCGGGCTGAACTACGGCTTCATGGAGAGCCCCAACGTCCCGCGCGCCCTCAACCAGCTGCGCCGGCTGGGCCTGAAGTTCGACATCATGAACACCAGCTTCTTCCTCGGCCGGCGCTCGGTGGTGCCGTCCTCCCAGTCCGGAATGCCGAGATGGCAGGACAAGCTGTTCATCTACCTTCTGAAGAACGCCGCCAATCCCACGGATTTCTATCGGATCCCGCCTGGGCGCGTCGTGGAGCTGGGCGCCCAGGTCACGGTCTGAGGCAGGGCTTCGGCGGGCGCGAGCGCTTGCAGCCGACCGCGAACGCGGCGCGCATCACATCCGCCCAGGTCGGCTCGGATCGCGATCGGCGCCGGCGACCCCCTCCACAAACAGAGGCCCCCCTCCCCGGTTGGGGACGCGCCCGCCCCGGTCGTCGCTGGGCGGCGATCCCGCATCGAGGGCCTCCCATGTTCATGCACAGCAAGGGGCTGAAGCTCACCGTGCGCGATTCCGATCGGCGGGCCGCAGGGCGAGCTCGCCGCCGCCGGGCTGCAAGCCAGCAAGGACGAGGTTTCGGGAAACACGGTGCAGACCTGACGCCTTGAGCCGGATGGACCTTCTCGTCTCGCCGCCCTGCCGGGAGGGGTTTGGCGGGAAGA
>JAGWSE010000373.1 GCA_028869395.1 Alphaproteobacteria bacterium
AGGAGGCGCTAACCCTCATCAGTGGTCGTGCGCCGACACGGCGAACTGGGCCGGGGAGCTGTCTGGCGTTCCGGCGCTCCTGGCGCCCCGGCCGCCCCGATTTCAAACTGCGCCACAACCGCCCCGACCGATGGACGGCGGGCCAACTCGGCGCCCCAGGAGCGCGACAAGCCGCGCGCGCGCTCTCACGGTCGCCACCCGGGGTTTCACCTCGCTTGCGGCCGGGGTTCAGCTCCAGGCGCCTCCGCCCGCGCCAGCTCCGAGACCTGGCGCCGGTAGGCTGCGGCGTCGAACTTCTTCAGGACGTTCGGCCCCATCGAGCGGACTGTCCCGAACACCGGCTGCGGTCCCCAGGGCCGGTCGTGCAGGCCGAACAGCCAGCCGACATTGGCGAAGGAACTCGGGTCGCGGCCGTCCAGGAACCAGCGATTGTTGAGCGCCAGCGCCGTTTCCCAGGCCTCTTCGGGGCTGGCGGACCACTGGAGGATCTTCTTGCCCCAGTACATCCGCAGCGCGTTGTGCATGTAGCCGGTGGCGGTCATCTCCAGCATGGCGGCGTTGAAGTCCGGGTCGTGGGTCTCGCCGGCCTCCAACTGGACGCGCCCGTACAGATGGGGGCGCGGATCGCCGGCGTGGGCGGCCAGCGTCCGGCGCGCCCAGGCGGGCAGGACGTCGAAGCGGTCGTAGTGCGGCGCATACCAGGCGTGGTTCACCGCCAGCTCACGGCGCACCACAAGCTCGTCCAGGTACTTGGCCGCCCCGTCGGGAAGCTCCGCCGAGCGGGCCGCCAGCGCGATCTCGACGGGAGAGATCTGGCCGAAGTGCAGGTAGGGGCTCAGTTGCGAGGCGACGCCCGCCTCGGGGCGACCGCGATCCTCGCCGTATCGCGCGAGGCCGCTCTGCGCGAACGCCGCGAGGCGCTCGCGCGCCGCCGTTTCTCCCGGCGTGAAGCGCCGCACCGGGCCCACGGCCTGGTCGACCCGCAGCCCGGCCACGAGCCGCGGGATGTCATCGAGGTCCACGTCGGAGACCGGGAGGCCGGGCCCGGCGGGATGCGCCACGGGTCGCGGCGGGAGATCGTGCAGGTAGCGGTCGAGCAGGCGCAGGAGCTTCGGGCGCAAGGTGCGCGCGGCGATTTCGTGGTGGTCGGAGGCGGTCTCGACGGGCGCGACCACGTCGCCCTCCACCTGTACGAGGCGGCGGTTGAGCCCCTTGGCCGCCTCGGCCCGCCAGGCGCGCTGGATCCGCAGATAGCCCCGGTCGCAGACCACCAGGGCCGCATCCTCGGCGAGCCGATGGACCAGCCGGTGCGGCGGCTCGCGCCGGATCACGAAGCCGATCCCGCGGCGGGCGAGGGCGGTGCGGACCTCCGCCAGGCCGCGGAGCATGAAGTCGTAATGGCGCGCCGTCGCCTCGGGGAAGGCCGTCAGTCCGAACGCCACCAGGACGGGCAGGCCGAGGTCGGCGGCGTATTCCACCGCGCGCTCCAGCGCGGGATTGAAGCTCGCGCGCTGGGACTGCTGCATCCAGTAGAGGACAAAGCGTCCCTCCGGACGGACGGGCGCCTCGCACAGGATCGTCTCGCGCTCGGGCTCGATGAGGCTCGCGCCGGTCACGCCCAGTCGTCCCTTGGAGCCGGCGCGCCGCGCGGTCTCACGCCACGCGCCGTGCGGCGGCATAGGCGGCCAGCGCGCCGCTCGCCGTGAGGAGGCCGCCCCATCCCATGTCCAGCAGGGTCAGCCGGGTCGACCACAGGCGAAGCGTGGACTGGTTGGTCAGGTCGTAGGTGGCGTAGGCCACCACCCCCAGGATGAGGCCGTTGCGCGCCGCGGTGCGCCAGGTCCCGGCCGCCAGGGCCGGCGCCACCGCCAGGGCCACGAAACCGGCGACATAGATCAGATAGAAGGCGATCGCCGCGCCCAGGTTCACCTTGTCGGCCAGCAGGGGGCCGAGCGTCGGCCGGTAGAGGCGCGGGCCGGCGAGGCCCAGCCAGGCGAAATCCGCGGCGAGGAAGACGAGACCGCCCGCCAGATAGGCTGCGAGAAACGTCATCGGACGGTCTCCTGGACGCGCGGCTTGAGGCGGTAGTGGCTGACGCCCCAGACCTTGCCTCGGTCGTGACCGAACAGGCCGGCGGTCGCCAGGAAGAACAGCCGCCAGCGCCTGAGCCACAGGCCGGTCTCCTGGCCGTAGACCGGGCGGAGGATCTCGGTGATCTCGTCGCGGGCGCGATCGAAGTTGGCCAGCCAGTCGAGGGCCGTGGTCTGGTACTGGCGACCGTCCCAGCGCCAGTCGCGCTCCAGCTCGAACAGGTCCCCGAAGCGCCCCATCAGCCCGTGGCTCGGCATCACCCCGCCGGCGAAGAAATGCCGCGCGATCCAGTCGCCGGGATCGGCCACATTGAAGCGGTAGGGGGTCCGGGCGTGGGTGAAGACATGCACGAAGAGCCGGCCCTCCGGCGCCAGCCAGTCGCGGACCCGGGCGAGCAGCGCCCCCCAGTTGGCCATGTGCTCGAACATCTCCACGGAGACGATCCGGTCGAAACGCCTGTCCGGCGTGAAGCTGTTCATGTCCGCCGTGACGACCTCCAGGTTGCGCAGCCCGCGCTCGCGCGCCGCCTGCTGGATGAAGCGGCGCTGGGCGTGCGAGTTGGAGACCGCCACGATGCGGGAGCGGGGGTAGTGCTCGGCCATCCACAGGCTGAGGGAGCCCCAGCCACAGCCCAGCTCGAGCACCGTCTGGCCGTCGTGCAGGCCGGCGTGGCGGCAGGTCTTCTCGAGCGACCGCGCCTCCGCCGTCGCCAGGTCGTCGCCCGGCGCATAGAGGCAGCAGGAATATTTGCGCCGTGGCCCCAGGATCAGGCCGAAGAACTGCGGCGGCAGCTCGTAGTGCTGGGCGTTGGCCTCGGCGGTGTTCTCCGCGATCGGGCGACCGGCCATGGCGCGTGCGAACTCGGCCTCGAAGCCGGCCGGCTGGGCGGCGAGCCGGCGTTGCGTCCGCGAGACCAGAAGTTCGATGCCGGCCCGGGTCACGAAGTCGGGCAGGGGGGCGCCTTCCAGGCGGTGGACGGCGGACTCGACCAGGCTCATGTCGGGTTGCGCTCCTTCGCGGCCAGGGAAAAGGGCAGGAAGACGGGGGTGCGGCGCTGATAGGCGCGGAAGGCCTCGCCGCGGGTGCGCAGCATGTGCGCTTCCAATGGCGGAACGCCGGCGCCGAAGCGCAGCCCGAAGTACATCACGACGGGCGCGGCGAGCGCCCACGCGCCGCGGGAATAGCCGCCCGCGGGGTCCAGCGCGAACACCGGGTAGGCGATCCAGGCCAGCCACTCGAAGAGATAGTTCGGGTGGCGCGATAGGGCCCACAGACCGCGGTCCATGACCCGGCCGCGGTTGGCCGGGTCGGCGGCGAAGGCCTTCATCTGCCGGTCGGCCCGGCTTTCCCCGGCGATCGCCAGGAGGGCCACGGCGGCTCCCGCGGCGTCCTGCGCGCCCAAGGGTCCCGGCCGGTTGGCGGCGAGCGCGATCGCCGCCCCCAGCACCAGCCCGACCAGGGCCTGCAACTGCAGGAAGCCGAACAGCCGCGGCTGCAGGGCCGCGCCCCAGTTCTGGCGCAGTTCGCGGTAGCGGCCGTCCTCGGGCGCGCCGGCGACGCGCCGGGCCACATGCAGGCCCAGCCGAAGGCTCCAGCCGGCGGCCAGGGCGCAGACCAGGAGCCGGCGGGCCGTCGAGCCGTCCGGCGCGCTCCAGGCGAAGGACAGGGCGAGGCCCGCCGCCGCCGTCCCGAAGGTCCAGAAGACGTCGACCCAGCCGATGTTGTGCGTCCGCCGTTGCCAGCCCCAGGCCGCCGCCATCAGCGCGCTCAGCGCCACGAAGGTCACAAGCAGGGTCCCAGGCAGGCTCATCGCGCGGGATCCCACCTGAGGCGCAGGTCGAGGTGAGCGCCCGAGCCGGTCGAACGACGGGGCGCCGCGGCGGCGGCGCGCAAGTCCAGAGGCGGCGTCATCTCAGAGACCCAGGACCGGCTGCAGCCAGCGGGCTATGCCGGAGAGCCTCAGGGGGGCGTCGGTCGCCGAGAGGCACAGGCAGGTCTCGCCGGGGACCGCGACGGGCTGGTGGCGGTCGTCGGGGCCGCGCTCGGAGAGGTCGCCCGGCCCATAGCGGCCGAGCTGGTCCTCGAAGGCGCCCTTCAGCACCACCAGCCGCTCAGGGCCGGCGTGGCCATGCTCCGGCAGCGCCTGCCCGCCGGCCGCCCGGATCAGCACCAGGCGCTCGCCCGGATCGGCGAACCGGGAGAGCCGCTTGACGGCCAGAGACGGCCCGAGGGGGATCCAGAACCCCCGGGCGAGCACCTCGTCCAGCGTCAACCGCCGGGACGGGGGCTCGGACGGGGGCTCCGGCGTCGGCCGGTCGAGCGCCGCCAGCGCCCGCTCCAGGCCGCCGGGCGCCAGCTCGCTCGGCTCCGCCTCGCAGAGCAGGGCGCCGCCCAGCGCCTCGAAGCGCGCCACCTCGGTCCGGCAATGGGCGCAGCCGTCGAGATGCACCTCCAGCACGAGGCGCGCCCCGGCGGGCAATGCGCCCGCGGCGTAGGCGGACAGGGTCTCGGACAGGGGATGGCGCTCGCTCATCGCAGCTCCTGCAGCCGTTCGCGCAGGCGGCTCATGGCCAGCCGCAGCCGCGACTTCACCGTCCCCAGGGGCACGCCGAGCAGGGCGGAGATCTCCGCATGGGGCCGGTCGTCGAAGAACGACAGGCGCACGACCTCCCGCTGTTCCGGAGACAGCGTGACCAGCGCCTGCCGGACCCGCGCGGCGGCCTGGGCGGCCTCCAGCTCGGCGTCGCCGCGCGTCGGCTCCGGCGGGGCGAACGGGTCCGAAATCTCGAGCAGCGGCAGGCCGCGCGTGCGCCGCAGGGCGTCGATGCAGGCGTTGCGCGCGATCCGGAAGATCCAGGCCTCGGCGTCGCCGCGCGCCGGGTCGAAGCTGGCCGCCTTGCGCCAGATCGCGAGCATCACCTCCTGGGCGACCTCGTCGGGCGCCGGGGCGCCGCGGCGCAGGGCGAAGGCCTTCACCCGGGGCGCGAAGGCGGTGAACAGCTCGGCGAAGGCGGCGCGGTCCTGGCGCTCGGCGATGCGCCGGATCAGGGCGGCGGCGCCGGAGGGCGCCCGGGAAGGCTCCTGGGGAGGCTCCTGGGGAGGCTCGTGGGGCGGCTCGGCCGGCTCGCGCACGCTCATGGCGCCACATCCCCCAAGGGGCGAGGCGTCGAGGAACTGCCGGGCGGTCGCGACATACATGACCCTTCTACGGCCGCCGGCGCGATCCGGATCACCGGTGATCCGAACGGTGCGTCGGTCCGTAAGCTAGGGTGACGCCCCGACCGGGGCCAACCTTGCTTGGGATCTTGCGCCAGTTGACCTCGCCCGCAGCCAGCCGCCCAGAGGTCAGACGCCCAGAGGTCAGACGCCCAGAGGCCAGACGCCCAGAGGCCACGCGCCCAGAGGCCAGTCGCCCCCAGGCGCCGCGACGGATCGCCGTGGTGGGGTCGGGGATTTCCGGACTGTCGGCCGCCTGGCTGCTCGCCCGCCGGCATCGCGTCACCGTCTACGAGGCGGAGGATCGGGCCGGCGGCCACAGCTGCACCGTCACCGCGCCCGGACCCGACGGGCCCCTCGCCGTGGACATGGGGTTCATCGTCTATAACGAGGCCACCTATCCCAACCTGACGGCGCTGCTCGCCTGGCTGGGCATCCCCACGCGCGAGACCTGCATGTCGTTCGGCGTCTCCCTGGACGAGGGCGACCTGGAATACGGCAGCCGCGGCCTGGGCGGCCTGCTGGCCCAGCCGGGCAACCTCGTGCGGCCGCGTTTCCTCTCGATGGTCAGCGAGCTTCTCCGCTTCTACCGCGAGAGCCCTCGCGACCTGGCCGACCGGACGCTGGCGGGGCTCAGCCTCGGCGATTACCTCAACATCCGCGGCTATTCGGAGGCCTTCCAGACCGACCACCTGCTGCCGCAGGCGGCGGCGATCTGGTCGGCGCCCCTGGTGCGGACCCGCGACTACCCGGCCGAGGCCTTCGTGCGCTTCTTCGAGAACCATGGCCTGCTGAAGCTGGTCGCCCGGCCGCCCTGGCGCAACGTGGTCGGCGGCTCGAAGGCCTATGTGGACCCCCTCGGCGCGGCGCTGCCGCAGGGCGTGCGGACCGGGCGCGCGGTGGCGGCGGTGCGCCGGACCGGATCCGGCGTCCTGGTGCGCGACCGGACGGGCGCGACCGAGCGCTTCGACGAGGTGGTGATCGCCACCCATTCCGACCAGGCCCTGGCGCTTCTGGAAGAGCCCTCCGCGCAGGAGACCCAGCTGCTCGGCGCGATCGCCTATGCGCCGAACGAGGTCATCCTGCACCGCGACCCCCGGCTCATGCCGCGGCGGCGCCGGGCATGGTCCAGCTGGAACTACGTCGGCCGGCGCGGGGAACGCAACGAGGCGGCCCCGCCGACCGTGAGCTACTGGATGAACCGCCTGCAGGGCCTGCCCGGTCCGCCGCTCTTCGTCAGCCTCAATCCGCAGCTTCGGCCCAGGCCCGAGCTGGTGATCGAGACCCGTGATTTCGCCCACCCGGTCTTCGACGACCGGGCCCTGGCCGCGCAGCGTCGCCTCTGGTCGCTGCAGGGTGTGCGCCGGACCTGGTTCTGCGGCGCCTATTTCGGGGCCGGGTTCCACGAGGACGGGCTGCAGGCGGGCCTCGCCGTCGCCGAGGCCCTGGGCGGGGTGCGCCGGCCGTGGCGCGTGGAGCGCGAGTCCGGGCGCATCTTCCTGCCGCCGCCCGCCGCCCTGGAGCGGGCGGCATGAGTTCGGCGCTCTACACGGGCAAGGTCGCGCATGTGCGGTTGCGGCCCCTGCGCCATCGCCTTCGCTACCGCGTGGCCCAGGGTCTGTTCGATCTCGACGAGCTGCCGGCGCTCTCGCGCCAGCTTCGCCTGTTCGGCCACAATCGCGCCGCGCCGTTCAGCTTCCACGACAGGGACCACGGGGACGGCACGGGGGACCTTCGTGGCTGGCTTGCGGGCCAGTTGGCCGCCGCCGGACTTGCGGGGCCCTGGGGACGGGTGCGGGTGCTCTGCATGCCGCGGATGTTCGGCTTCGTGTTCAATCCGCTGAGCGTCTGGTTCTGCGACGACGCCCAAGGCCGTCTCGCCGCTGTCGTCTACGAGGTGAACAACACCTTCGGCGACCGGCACGCCTACGTCCTGCCGGCCGCCGCCGAAGGTCCGCTGCGCCAGGCCTGCGAAAAGGCCTTCCACGTCTCGCCCTTCCTGCCGATGGCCCTGACCTACGCCTTCCGCCTGTCTCCGCCCGAGGCCCAGGTGACTGTCGCGATCTCGGCCGAGGACGCCGAGGGGCCGGTGCTGGCGGCGAGTTTCGCCGGCGAGCGGCGGCCGCTCACCGACGCGTGTCTTGCACGGGTGCTCGCCGCCTTTCCGTTCATGACGCTCAAGGTGGTGGCGGCGATTCATTGGGAGGCGCTGAAGCTCTGGGTGCGCGGCGCGCCTGTGTTCCGGCCCGCCGTTTCCCGCGCGGCGCCGTCGCCGTGAGCCTCGATCTGGCGGACGCAAGGCCCGGGGCGGCGCTGGCCGGGCGGGCGCTGGCCGCGCTGGGCCGGCGGTGGCGGGGCCTGCCGGTCGAGATCGCGCTGCCGGGCGGCGGCGTCGTTCGCCTGGGCGAGGTGGGCGCAGCTGCGCCCGCGCGCCTGCGCGTCCGGCGTTGGCGCGCCCTGGTCCGCGCGCTGGTCGCCGGCGACATCGGGTTCGCCGAGGGCTATCTGGCCGGCGACTGGGACACGCGCGACCTCGCGGGGCTCCTCACCGCGCTCGCCAGCGACTTCGAGGCCCTGAGGGGTTTCGCCCTCGGCCAGCCGCTGCATCGGCTCTGGCAGCGGCGCCTGACCTGGCTGCGCGCCAACACCCTGGACGGCGCTCGCCGCAACATCGCGGCCCACTACGACCTGGGAAACGCCTTCTACGCCGCCTGGCTGGACGCCGGCCTGACCTATTCCTCGGCCCTGTTCGAGCGCCCCGAGGAGCCGCTCGAGACCGCCCAGGCCCGCAAGTACGCGGCGCTGGCCCGGGCGCTCGGGATCCAGCCCGGCCATCGCGTGCTCGAGATCGGCTGCGGGTGGGGCGGCTTCGCCGAGTTCGCCGCCCGCGAGATCGGCGCCCAGGTGACGGCGCTGACCATCTCGCCCGCCCAGCACGCCCACGCCTGCGCGCGCCTCGCCCGCGCCGGCCTTGCGGACCGCGCCCAGGTGCGCCTCTGCGACTATCGCGAGGTGAGGGGACGCTTCGACCGCGTCGTCTCCATCGAGATGTTCGAGGCGGTGGGCGAGCGGTACTGGCCAAGGTTCTTCGCGGCGCTGCGCGAGCGGCTGGCGCCGGGCGGGCTTGCGGGCCTGCAGGTCATCACCATCGACGACGAGCTCTTCGCCGGCTACCGGCGCCGCCAGGATTTCATCCAGACCCATGTGTTCCCGGGCGGCATGCTGCCCAGCGAGCGCGAGCTGCTCGGCGCCGCCCGGCGCGAGGGCCTCGCGGGCGCCACCCTCCGGCGCTTCGGCGCGGACTACGCCCGCACCCTGCGGGTGTGGGGCGAGCGCTTCGAGGCGGCCTGGCCGGAGCTCCGCGCACAGGGGTTCGACGCGCGGTTCCGCAGGCTCTGGCGCTTCTATCTGGCCTACTGCCAGGCGGGCTTCGCCGCGGCGCGCACCGACGTCGCCCACATCGCCCTGGTCCCCGCATGATCCGGGGCGGCCGCTCATTGGTTTTCGGTCAGGCGGGAAGACTTGGACGAGAGGAGGCCCGGCGAGACATGCGCGATCGTCTGCGCGTCTGGACAACGATGTCCCTGGCTCTGATCCAGATCCTCGTCCCGGTGCTGGGGAGCGTGGGCGTCCTCGGCCGGATGCAGGGGGCGCAGTTCCAGCTTGTCAAGTCGCCCGTCGTGCCCGCCGGCTATGCCTTCGGGATCTGGGGCGTGCTCTACGCCGGCTGTCTCGTCTACGCCGTGGAGCAGGCGCGCCCCTCGCGACGCCGCGATCCGGTGCTGCGACGGATGGGATGGCCGTTCGCCCTGGCCCTGCTCGTCGACGCCGTGTGGAGCGCGCTCGCGCAACTGGAAGCGCCGCTCGCCGTCCTGGCGCTGGTCATCCTTCCCGGCCTGTTCGGCGCGCTGCTGGCCGCCGGTCGGTTCTACGCCTCCGCGGCCGGGAGCCCGCAGGACCGCTGGCGGGTGGGCGCGCCGGTCGCGGGCCTCGCGGGGTGGCTCACCGCCGCCGCCTTGGCCAATGTCTCCGTCGCGCTCCCCGCGAGATGGTTCGTCCCGGGCGGCCAGGGCGCGGCGGTGTCGATCGCGCTGCTCAGCGCCTGCGGCCTCGTCGCCGGCCTCGCCCTGTGGCGCCTGCGCGCGCCGGTCGCCTACCTCGCCGCGGTGGCCTGGGCCCTGGTGGCGGTGATCGTGGCCGACGTCACGCGAGAATCCGCCGCCGGGGTTGCGGTGGCCGCGGGGACGTGGCTCGCCGCGCTGGTGGTCCTTTCCGCCTTCGCGTGGAACCGCGGCCCGGCGCCCGCCACGGGAGCGGCCTGAGGCGGCCGCCCTGCCGGTCGAGGTTTCCGGCGCGCGACGAGGCTGTAGCGGCGACGGCCGGGCCCGCCATCGGGTTCGGACCACTGTCGCGACAAGGCTATCGATGCGTGGGGAGTCGCAGCCGATCACGGAGCGGTCCTCTACACGCTCGATCGCCAGTTGGCCGAGGCCGGGCTTCTGCTGGGCTGCGCCGCGGAGCTGCTCTCGTGATGCGCCCCGCCGGGCTTTTCACGAACGCCCTGCGTGTTGGCCCTGCGGGAAAACCAGACTTGCAGGGGCGCCGGATCACTGATTCCCATGGCGGCGGTTCGGGCCAGGCGGCGGTCCTCACCTTGCGGGCCTGAGGGGAGTCCTACAGGTCCAGTGCGACGAACGCCCTGGCCTTGACCGCGTCGAGGAGGAAGGCGAACGCCGCCGTCAGGGCCGCGACGCCCAGGAGGATCTCCGGCGGAATCGGCGCCATCAGGACTCCCGCCCCCGCCAGCACGCTGATGATGCCCACGTCGGCCACGGAGGACAGCACGAACCAGCCGCTCGGGCGGGAGCTCCACATGCGCCGCCGTTCGCGCACGGCGTAGAAGACCGCCTGGCCACTGAAGACCAGGATCACGGCCGCGTAGGTCTGCAATGGCGCGGGCGCCAACCGCAATCCATAGACGCCAAAGGCCAGGAGCCCGCTGCAGAAGAGGAGGTTCGTCAGGCCCAGCACCGCCCCCGCGGCGGTGAGCCGGCCGATGCGCCAGGCGTTGGGCCGCGCCGAAGGCTGGACGTTGTCGGTGGTCGCCGACATCGCCAGGAAGTCGCCGGTGATCATCAGGATGACCATCAGCATGGGCGTGAGCACCGGATGCCCCGTCATGACCAGGCCGACCGTCAGGAACAGCATCTGGTCGATCTTCCGGGTGAGCGAGCGCAGCGTGTAGGTGAGGATCCGCTGGAAGGTGATCCGGCCCTCGCGCACCGAAGCCACGATGCCCGCCAGACCCGGTTCGGTCAGGACGATCCCGGCGGCGGACTTGGCGACATCGGTCGCGGTGGAGACCGCGATCCCGGTCTGGGCTTGCCGCAGCGCCGGAGCGTCGTTGGCCCCGTCGCCGCACATGCCGACAGCGTGTCCATGCTTCTGGAAGGCCTGGACGATGTGGAACTTGTCCTCCGGGAAGACGCCGGCGAACACCGCGAAGTCCTCCGGCTTGACATCGTCCAGCGGCGCGCCCGGCGGGCAGATCGCGCCGTCGAGCCCCACGGCCCGCGCCGCCACGGCGGCCGTTGCGGCCGAGTCGCCGGTGACCATGACGGTGCGCACGCCCATGTCCTTCAGTTGCTGGATCAGGGGCGCGGAATCGGGGCGTGGTGGATCGCTGAGCGCCACGAGCCCGGCAAGCCGCATCGCATCCGGCGGGCCGGCGGCCACCGCAAGAACGCGGAAGCCGAGGGCCTGAAGCTCCTCGGCGCTGCGGGCGAGATCGGGCGCGGGCGGGGCGAGTTTGCTGACGGTCTGGAAGGCGCCCTTGACGATCCTCTGGGTCCGGCCAGCCGGGTCGGTTGCGACCGCCTCCGCGGTCTTGGCCGCAGGGTCGAAGGGCGTGAACTTGACGAGGGCGAGGTCTGTGGCCGCGCCGGTCCGCTCGGCTTCCGTGCGGATCGCCGCGTCGACGGGGTCTCCTCCGCCGGCGCCGGAACTTGCCAGCGCCGCAAGCGCCAGGGCCTGCGAGGTCTCGACGCCGGGCGCGCCGACCACCTTGGTCACGGTGAGCTGGTTCTGCGTCAGGGTGCCGGTCTTGTCGGCGCACAGCACGTCCAGGGTGGCGGCCTCGTCCACGGCGGCCAGCCGCGTCGGCAGGACGCCGTTTCGGGCCAGGGCCCGGGCGCCCAGGGCGGCGGCGAGGGTGAAGGTGGCGGGCAGGGCGACGGGAATGGCGGCCAGCACCGCGGTCAGCACCAGCGAGACGAACTCGGCGATCGGCAGCCCCAGTCGCGCCCCGTAGCCGGCCTGGACGAGCACGATGACGCCATTGAAGATGACGAGGTTCCTGACCACCCGCAGGACGGCCTGTTCCTGGGCGCTGGCCGCGTGCGCCGAACGCACCAGCTCTGCGGTGCGCCCGAAGCGCGTGCGCGGTCCTGTGGCCGTGACCTCGGCGACAGCTTCACCCCGGCGGATCAGGGCGCCGGCGTAGGTCGAAAGGCCAGGCCCCGCCTCGATCGGCAGGGACTCGCCGGTGAGCATCGACTGGTCGATCAGGACCTCGCCCTCGAGGATCCGGACGTCGGCCGCGACCACGCCGCCCAGGGACAGTTTGACGACGTCGCCCGCCACGACCTCGGCGGCTGGAACCGTCTTCCAGGCGCCGTCGCGGCGCACCGAGGCGTTGAGCGCGAGCCGCGCCTTCAGCGCATCAAGGGTCGCCTGGGCGCGACCCTCCTGGACGAGGCTGAGGATCGCATTGAACAGCACCAGGCCGGCGATCACGGCGGCCTCGACGAACTCGCCGAGCACGAGCTGCAGGACGATCGCCGCCTCCAGCATCCACGGCACCGGCGCCCAGAGCTTGGCGAGGGCCCTGCGCCAGACCGGCGCTGTGGCGTCAGGCGTGGCGTTCGGCCCCTGGGCCCGGAGCCGTGCGGCGGCCTCTGAGCTGGTGAGCCCTTCCACGACCGCCTGGCTCCTGCACTACCCCTGGGTTGACGCCTGAACTGACGCCCTGAGCGAGCCTTTGTAAGATGCCTTCTGTGGTCCCTTCAGGGGCGCCTCCGCGCGGGCCGATGCGGCGCAATCGGTTCCGCAGGCGCCGGCCTGATCGTCGAACCAGCCGGGCGGGAACACAAGATGGCTGTGCGCCACGCGGGTCAGGCGCCCGCGCTCCAGCCCGGTCACGCCGCCGTTGCGCGCGGCGAAGTCGACGACGCCGATGAGGAGCACGACCGTGAAGACGGAGAGCACGAAGGCGCTGAATCCGAGCGCCATGGACCGGTTCTTGGGACGGGCGAGGGCGACCAGCTCGGCCCCGGTGGTGGGGACCAGGAGGGCTGCGAAGTTGGACCCCGGCTGCGCCCGCCGGCGCGCCGCCAGGCGTCGCTCGTTCTCCGCGAGCATCGAGAGCACGAGCAGCACCGCGATGATGCACATCATGCTGCTGGGCATCCAGATGATGAAGCCGCCGATCTGCTCGTCGGTCACGGGCGAGAAGCCGAACAGCCGTCCGGCGATGTCGTAGGCGGGATAGAGCTCCACCGATTTCAGCGCGGTCGCGGCGCCCAGCACGATGTTCGAAAGCGTGACGATCCACAGCATCATCAGTCGGACGCCGTAGCGCAGACCATGAGGCGACGAGCGGCCCAGGCTTCGCCACCAGGGCTGGTTGTCGTCATCGAAGTCCAGGACGGACTTCGGCGGCCTGCGGTCGAAGATGCGCCACCAGAAGAGGAGGCCTGCGGCGAGCATCGTCACGTGCATCACGTAGTGCACGCCCTCGTGCAGCAGGGCGTAGTCGTGATAGGCGGGAACCTGCCAGACGTAGAGCGCCGCGATGAACAGGGTCGTCGCGACCAGGGGCTGACCGAGGACGGCGAACACCGCCCGGACGGCGCCGTTCGAGGCGATGGGGGCGAGCACGGTCCGGCGCACGCCCCGCGGCAGGCCGGCCGTGAGCAGTCCCTCCGGCCAGGAGAGGGCGAGCAGCATCGGGCCCACCATCCGCAGCAGAAGGTGCTGGATCTGGTGGACCAGGAACAACCGGTCCGCGATGGCGTCGATGGGGGACTGCAGGGAGATGAACACCGCCGCCACGCCGCCGAAGAACAGCGCGTGGCGGCCCATGGGAACCGGCGTCGCGGCGTCCCGCCGGCGCACCATTCCGGCGACATAGATGGCGACGACCAGGGCCGTTTCGAT
>JAGWSE010000032.1 GCA_028869395.1 Alphaproteobacteria bacterium
AGCTCGGCGTGGCGCTCGCCTTCCTGGCGGCCCTGATCTCGGCCGGGGCGGCCATCATCATGGCGGAGTTCTGGGACAAGCACCTTCGCTCGCGCCTCGACGTCGAGCGCGAGCTGGGTGTCCCGTTCGCCGGCGTGCTGCCCGACTTCCGCTCTGTGAAGCCGAAGAACCTTCGTGGGCCGGAAGCGCAGCCGCAGGAATACCTGGTGAGCCACCCCTTCTCGGGCTTCGCGGAGGCGTTCCGCAACCTGCGCGCCTTCCTGATGGTGGCGGCCCACGGCGACGACGCCAAGCTGCTGGCGATCACCTCGGCCGTGCCGCGGGAAGGCAAGAGCCTGACCTCCTTCTGCCTGGCGCGCACCCTGGCGCTGGGCGGGGCCCGGGTCTGCCTCGTCGACTGCGACCTGCGTCAGCGCGGCGTGACCAAGCTGCTCGGACCGCGCGAGGTGGGTCTCGTGGAGGTGGTGCAGGACAAGGTCCCGCTGAGCGAAGCCCTGGTGCACGATCCCAAGAGCAACATGTGGGTGCTGCCGGCGGCCGGTAAGTCGATCCCCTACGACCTGTTCTCGAACCCGGAAACCGACGACGTCCTGCGCGACCTCGCCAACAGGTTCGATTACGTGATCCTCGACGCCCCGCCGATCCTCGGCGTCGCCGACGCCCGGATCCTGGCCGGCAAGGCCGACCGCGTCCTTTACCTCGTGCAGTGGAACAAGACCCCGCTGCGCGCGGCCCAGTCGGCGGTCGACATCCTCAACGAGTGCGGCGCGAACGTCGTGGGCGCGCTTCTCACCAAGGTCAATGTCAAGGGCCAGGCCCGGTACGGCTACGGCGACAGCAGCGACTACTACGGTTACTTCAAGAACTACTACATCGCGGCGGCCTGAGGCGGAGCGGGGGGAAGCACCATGCCCGTCTTTCGCCTCAGCTGGCGGGGACACCACGGCGGCAAGCTGGCCGCCGTGGGCCTCGCCCTCGGCCTCGCGGCCTGCTTCAACGCCACGCCGCCGGCCGCGGCCGCCACCCCACCGCTCGCCAAGGCGCCGGATGGACGGCCCCTGAAGGTCACCTTCGATGACGAGTTCAACAGCTTCCGTCCCTGGGTGAACGGCAAGGGGGTCTGGCGGACCACCTATCGCGACGGCAAGGCGGCCGACCCCTTCGACGACCGCACCATCAAGGGCAACAAGGAAGTCGAGCTCTACGTCGATCCCGGCTTTGCGCCGGCCGGCCGGCCCCTGGGCCTCGACCCCTTCCGCGTGAAGGACGGCGTCCTGGAGATCAGCGCGGAAAACACCCCGCCGCAGGATATCGCGGCGCTTCGCGGCTACCGGTACGTCTCCGGCGTCATCACCACCCAGCCGTCCTTCTCGCAGACCTATGGCTACTTCGAGATGCGGGCGAAGCTCCCCGCCGGAAAGGGCGTCTGGCCGGCCTTCTGGCTGGTGCGCCAGGACCTCTCCTGGCCACCCGAGGTCGACATCATGGAGAGCATCGGCGACCCGTCGGAATATTACGCCACGCTGCACTCCAAGGACCTGAAGGATCCCGGGACCAAGGTCCCGATCAGCCCTGGCGAGTTCCACACCTTCGCCGTCAGTTGGGATCCGAAGGATCTCGTCTGGTACGTGGACGGCCGCGAGGTGAAGCGCATGCCCACTCCGCCCGACATGCACAAGCCGATGTTCATGATCGCCAACCTGGCGCTCGGCGGGGACTGGGCCGGCTATCCCGACGCCTCCACGCCCTTTCCGGCCAAGTACCGCATCGACTACATCCGCGCCTACAGGTTCGCCCGATGACCTCCACATGGGACCAACCGGCGGGCGCGCCCCGCATCCGCCGGATCCGCGGCGGCGAGGCCCAGGCGGCCCCGCGCCCCCAACGCGCCAGGCCGGTGCAACTCATCGAGACCGCACCTCACCCGCGTGAGGAAGGCTTCGAGATCGGACGCACCGGCATCGACATCGACGGCCTTTTCGCCTTCGGCCTGTTCCTGCCGATGCTCTACCTCAGCCAGTGGACCAGCCTCGGCGCGGCGACTATCGCCGCCATGGTCCCGGCCTACATGTTCATCCGCCGCGAGCGGCTGGCCAAGGTGATGACGCCGCGGCTTTTCCTGCTGGCGGTGCCCGCGTTCGCCATGTTCTCCGTCGTCTGGTCGGCCTACCCGAAGGAGAGCCTCCGCCACTCCGTCGAGCTCGGCATCACGGTGATGGCGGGCCTGCTGCTCTCCTCGGCGCGCAACCAGAACGCCGTGCTGCGGGGCATCGCCTGCGCCTATGCGATCTACATCGTCAACTCGATCATCGCCGGAGGCACCGTCATCGTCGGGGTCGGCATGGGCGGAGACGCTTTTTCCGGCCTCACCGAGAGCAAGAACCTCGAGGCGGACATCGCCTCGTGCGGCGTGGTCGTGACGAGCATCATGACGATCATCGCCCTGCAGCGCCGGAACCTGGTGTGGGCGCTTGGCGGCGCCTGCGCCATCGCGCTCGAGCTCTACGCCGCCTTCGCGGCGCGCAGCGCCGGCGCGGTCCTGGGCCTTGGCATGGCGCTGATGGCCTACGCCGTCCTGATCCCGCTGGTCTACGCGGGCAAGGCGGTGCGCGCGTGGCTGACGTCCATGGTGGTCATCCTGCTGCCCATCGCAGCGGCGAGCTACCAGACCCTTTCGCAGGCCCTGATCCACCTCGGCGCGGCGGTGTTCGACAAGGACTCCACCCTCACCGGGCGCACCTATCTCTGGTACCGCGCCGCCGACTTCATCAAGGAGAAGCCGTTCTTCGGGCGGGGCTACGACGCCTTCTGGGTGCAGGGCAACGTCGACGCCGAAGGCCTGTGGCGGTTCTTCGGGATCATCGACCGCAACGGGTTCACCTTTCACAACACCTATGTCCAGACCCTGGTGGAGCTGGGCTGGGTGGGGCTCGCGGTGGTGATCCTCACGGTGCTGATCGGGGTGGTCTTCCTGGTTCGACGGTTCATCGAAAAGCCGAACCTGCCGCTCGTTTTCTGGATCGGCATCCTGCTCTACGAGATCGTGCGCACGCCCATCGAGGTGGTGGGCACCCTGCCCTTCTATTTCTCGACGGCCTATGTGTTCGGCGCGCTCGGCGCCGCCTTCAGCCGCGAGCACGGCCGCAAGCCGGGCGTGCGACTGGCCACGGTCGCCTCCATTGCGACCCCGGTCCTGGTCTCCGTCACGCCCGAGGCCCAAGTCGACCGCTTCGGCCGCAAGAAGCCCGATCGCCGCGCTCTGCGCCTGGTGAAGTCCGGACCCGAGGACGATCGATGAGCCTCGCCAACGGGGCGCCCGCCACCGCCGGCGCCGAGCGGCCACGCAAGCGCGACGGGATCCTTCACCGCTCTTCCATTGGCGCTCTGGCGCTGACCTGCTCGAGCGCGCTCAGGCTTGGCCTGCAGTTCGCGATGCTGCCCATCCTGGCCCGGCTGATCGGGCCCGCCGAGTACGGCCTGGTCTCGATGGCGATGCCGTTCGTGCTGTTCGCCAACGTGCTCTCCGATGGCGGCATGAGTTTCGCGCTCGGCCGCCGGCAGGACGTGACGCCGGAGCTCGAGGCCACGGTCCTGTGGCTGTCGACAGCCATCGGCGGATCCATCGCCGTGGGCCTCGCCCTGCTCGCCTGGCCGCTCGGCGACCTGATGGGCCAGCCGCGCCTGCCGTTCCTGATCATGGCGCTTTCGCCCATCCTGCTGATGAACGGAATGCTGGCGGCGTCGAACGCGCGGATCATCCGCGAGGGGCGCTTCAGCGTCTTCGCAGGGGCGGACCTCTTCTCGACCGTCGCCGGTTCGGGAGTCGCGCTGATCGCGGCGACGCACGGCTATGGCGCCTGGAGCCTGATCTTCCAGCAGCTGGCGCTATGGGTCGTGAAACTCGCCTGGGTGTCTCTGAACGGGCGGACCAGTGTGCGACTGACCTTCCGTTTCGAGGAAGCGCGCGCCCTCCTGAAATTCGGGGTCCACGCGGTGGGATCGCTGCTCGCCGACTACGTGTCGCGCAACGTCGACAACCTGATCGTCGGCGCGATTCTCGGCGCCACATCGCTCGGCTTCTACGCCATGGCCTACCAGATCGTCCGGATCCCCGACATGCTGATATCGGGACCGCTCTACCTCTACATCTTCACCGCCGTTTCGCGCGCTTCCCACGAGCCCAAGGGCGAGGCGCTGCAACAGCTCGCGGTCTCGGCCGTGCGGCTGGCCTCTGCGGGGTTTGCGCCGCTGTTCTGTGGACTGGCCATCATCGCCGACCTGGCCGTGCCGCTTGTGCTGGGCGAAAAGTGGCAGGGTGCGGTCATGCCGCTGCGCTGGCTGGCGGGCGCCGGCTTTTCCTTCTGCCTGTGCGCCCTCATCGGCGCGACCCTCATGGCGCGGGGCCGCTCCGGGCTGCAGCTCAAGCTCTCGCTCATCCTGGGCGGGGCGACGATCGTGATCGTGGCCTGCGCGGCGCCGTTCGGCGTGACAGCGGTTTCGGCCGCCCTCGCCATCGGCATCGGCCTGGTGGGCTGCATCTACATCCACCAGCTCGCCGGCGACCTGAAGATGCGCCGGCTGACGCTCTTCGCCGCTCTGCGCCCCGCCCTATATGGCGTGATCGCGATGACCGCGGTCCTGCTGCCGGCCAGACGCCTGCTGGCCGGGACGCCCCCCGTGCTCGAGCTCTCCGCGCTGATCCTCCTGGGCGCGCTCGTCTACGGCGCCGTCATCGGCTTGACCGCCCGTCATCGGCTGATGGACGACGCCCGCGCATTCGGCCGCGCCCACGCCGACCGGCCGGAGGCGGAGGCGGTCGTCGTCGCCGAGGCCGAAGCCTCAGCGGCCAGCGTCGCCTAGCTCGGGGAGCGGAAGGACCGCTTCAGGCGGGCTGCAGGCGCCCTGCGAGCCGCTTCAGACGCGCGGTCACCGGCATGGTGAGCAGCGGCCAGACGGCCGGGCGGCCGAGCGCCGCGCCGATCCCGCCGGCCAGGTCGCGGGCCTTCAGCCGCGTGATCACCTCGTCATAGCCCAGGGCGCGCTCGAGCGAGCGCCGCCGCGCCGCCTGCGCCCGGCGCACGTCGTCCGGGAGATCCGGGAAATCGGCGTCGAAGGCCGCGTCCGCCCGCAGCATGGCCTGGAGATGGTCGCGCCTCAGCGCGTGCGAGATCGAGGCCGGGTGGCGTCGATAGCGGTAGAGCGCCGCAGGCTCCAGCCGAAGCCGCAGCCCCTTGGCGAGCAGCCGCAGCAGGAAGTCGTAGTCCTCGCCGATCCGGAGAGTCTCGTCATAGCGGACGCCGGCGGTCCGCAGAGCCGCGGCGCCGATCAACGGCTTCACATAGCCGAGTCCGGGATGGCGCGAATACATGCGGCTGGAGGCGATCAGCTCGGCGGCGCCAACCCAGCGCGCCTCGCGGAAGCTCGCGGCAGGCAGGAAGGGACGATCGGCTTCCGGCGCCGCGTCATCGAAGGCCAGCAGGTTGTCGGCCACGATATCGGCCTGGTCGGACTCGGCCCGGGCGACCAGACGCTGCAGCCGGTCGGGCGCCATCAGGTCGTCGGAATCGAAGACGGCGATGTAGCGGCCGGTGGCGGCCGCCAGGCCGCGGTTCCGCGCCGCGCCGGGCCCGGCGTTCTGCGGCTGCACGATCAGACGCACGCGAGGATCGCCGACGGCCGCGGACTGAATGATCTCCGCGCTCTCGTCGCTCGAGGCGTCGTCGACGACGATGAGCTCGAGGTTGGCGAGGGTCTGCTCGAGGATCGAGCGGATCGCGGCGGGCAGATGCCGCGCGCCGTTGAAGTTGGCCGTGACGACCGAGACGAGCGGCCGGTTCGACGTCATGCGGTCGTCTGTACGGGGCGTGAGCCGGCTCGTGACTCCGCCTTCGACCCTGCCCGGCCGCCCTTCGCCGCCCAGGCCAGCAGTTGCAGCCAGAAGCCCAGCGACCAGCCCAGGTGCATGATCATCGCGGCCGGCCCCGACATGAGCACGGCCGCGTCCCTTTGGCGGAAGCCGAGGGCCGCGCCGTAGGCCAGGGTCACCATGGCCCAGAAGAGCGCCGGGACCGCGAGCGGCCAGTACAGCGGCGCGGCCAGAGCGCCGACAACGGCTGGCGCGACGGCCAGCGGCAGCGCCTGGCGCATCTTCAAGGGCGTGTAGTGCTTGAGCACGGTTCGGGCGCGGCCCTTACCGTAGCTCACGTATTGCTTCCACAGGGCCCCGGGCGTCTTGCGCGGACGGTAGGTGATCCGGGTGCGGTCGGTCAGCCAGATCTTCGCGCCTTCGTGGGTCAGGCGAAGGTCGAGTTCGGCGTCCTCGTTGTGGCTGAAACTCTCGTCATAGCCGCCGATCGCCTGGAAGGCGTCGTTGCGGAACAGCGCGTGGTGACCATGATCGACCCAACCGGCCTCGCGGCCAACGCGGTGAGCCGCCCCGCCCGTGCCGAGGCGCGAATTCTGGGCGGCGGCCACGGCCCGCTGGAAGGCGCTCTCGCCGCGGGTCTCCATGGCGACGACGACCGAATGCGCGCCCGTGCGACGGGCCTCCTCGATGAGGGTCGAGATGTAGTCGCGCGGATACTCGGCGTGCGCGTCGACCCGGACCAGCCATGGGCGGCCCTCGCCCATCAGCCGGGCGGCCAGATTGACGCCCGCGCTCTGCAGCCGGGCGGGATTGTCCACCAGGCGCACGCGCGGATCGTGGGCGGCGATCGCCTCCACGATCTGGCGCGAGCCATCAGTCGAGCCGCCATCGGCCACCAGCACCAGCGGATCGACCAGTCCGTCGTCTTCCAGGACGCGGGCGATCACGCTTTCGATCAGGACCGCCTCGTTGAGGCAGGGGATGACGATCAGCGCCCGCTTCCGGGCGAGCGTCTCGTCGAGCGGCGTCTGCACGTTCGCCGCCGCGGGCGGGACGTGGATCAGCTGCGCCGGGTCGAGACTCGCCCAGGCCTGGGGCCAAGGCGTGCTCACCGCGCCGGGCAGGCGCTCGAAGGCCTCGTCGCGAGGCGCAAAGGATCGGGGTTCGACTGCGGCGCGGCGGCCGCTTTCCCGCGCGGATCCGTCTGGGAGCGACGGAAACGCGGCGCGAGGCTTCGGACTCAACATGGGTACGGGGCGCTCTTGAGACTTGATCGGAAGCGTCCCGTCCGGCGCAGCTTCGAACGGGACGGCTCCTAAACAGCCACGCCTTCATAATGTTCCGGGCGCGGAAGGCCTTTTCCGGCCGCGGTTTCAGAGGCCTCCGAAGAGGCTCGAAGGAAGCCGGCCGCCGGGCGCTGACCGCCCAGGATTTGAACCAGTTCCAGGCAGTCCTTCGCATCGGCGATGAAGCGCTGGACGGGAACCCGATCGAGCTCAGCCTGGAGGGCCCGGTGACGTTCGGCGCTCATGGACTCGAGCGCGCCTTCGAGATCCTCCGGCCGCTCGAGCAGCAGTCCGAACCCCGCCTCCGAGAGGTAGCGCCCGGTCTGAACGCCCGCCAGGGCGACCGGCGGCGCGCCGTGGCGGCTCGCCTCGTAGAGGCGGTTCGGCAGCAGCCAGGAGGAATTCAGCCCCTCCTCCATGAAGTCGATGGCCCAGCTGAAGTGCACCTGGCCATAGAGCCGCGGCAGGTCGGCCGCCGTGTAGGGGCCGTGGAATGTCAGGTTGGGCAGGCGCGACACCTGCCCGTCGAAGTCGTCGAACTCGGTGTAGGCGGGCCGGCCGTGGATCCGCACATCGATCAGGTCGGGCCGGCGGCGTGCGATGTCGGCCAGGATGGCCAGGGTCTTGCGGCAGCGGATCGCGCCCATCCAGCCGATCCGCCAGGGCGGTCCGGGCGGGAGGTCACGGCCGGCGGGCGGCGCCATGGGAGCCAGCTCCAACACCTTGTTCTCCACCAGAAGGGTCTCGATCGGCAGAGTCGATCCGACGCCTTGGCGGGCCTCGAAATAGTGGGACAGGAAGGCGGGCGAGCTCACGACCAACAGATCCGCGCGCCGCATCAGGGCGCGCTCGATCGCGCGCATCGCGCCGCTCTTCGCGCCGTCTCCAAGCATGAGCCGGTGGATGTCGAGGCATTCGTAGACGAGCCTGGCGCGCGCGCCGGCGCAGACGCGCGCAGCGTCTGCGACGGCCAGCATTTCGAGCGTGCGCGCCATCACCACCTGGGCGCCTTGCAGATGCGCGCGCAGGCGCATCGCGCCGGCCGCGGCGCGAAGCGTCATGGCGGCGCGATGGCCGAAGCGGCCATCGTAGGTGCGTCCGAGATCGACGGCCTGGGCGCCCTCGATCCGGTCCGGCGCGGTCGCGTCGCGGCGGAATCCCAGCACGACGGGCTCGGCGCCGCCGGCGCGCAGCATGCGGACCCGCCGGGCGACCGCCGGGTCGGTGAGGTCGTGGACGAAATAGGCGATCTTCAACGGCGATCCTCAGGCCGCAGGCGCGCCGAGGCGGCTCGGCGCGGGCAAGGCCGCCCTGCGCCAAGGCGCCGGCAGGAGCGCGTTCACGATCGGCGCCCTAAGCTCGCGCAGCGCGAACCAGAGCGGATTGCCGAGGTAGGCGCGCGCAGCCAGCTGCAATGCGAGCGCCTTGCGGCCCTTCCTCCAGGCGCGCCTGGCGAGCCACAGGAGCGTGAGGCTGCGCGCCGCCCAGTAGTCCAATCGCCGAAGGCGCGGACCTTGGATTCGGCATCGCCGGATGACTTCCATTGCGCCGCGCGCCGAGCGCTCCAGGACGTGGGAGGAACTCTGCGGCAGGATGCGGTAGAGCACCAGCGGCTCGTCGACCGCCGCCACCGACCCGCGCCATGAGAGCTGCAGGAGGAGTTGCCAGTCCTCGGTCGGGCCGAACTCGCGAACGAGGGCCGCGTCGTAGCCGCCGATCTCGCGCACCGCGGCGGTCCGCATGAGCATGGCGCTGCCGTTGCCGACAGGATTGCGGGTGAGCAGCTCACGGTAGTCGATCGTGCGCGGTAGGGGAATGTCGGCCTGCGGGAGCAAGCGGTCTTGCTCGTCGATCCAAAGGGATCGGGCGAATGCGAACACGGCGCCCTCGCCGGCCTGCTCGAGGACCGCCAGCGTGCGCTCCAGGAACTGGGGCCGCCAGAGGTCGTCGGCGTCGAGGTTCGCCACATAAGGGCCTCGCGCCTCGGCCAGCGCGCGGTTGCGCGCCGCAGCGACGCCGCCATTGGGCTGACGGATCAAACGCACGCGCGGATCGGCGGCGGCGATCTCCGCCACGACGGCGGCCGTGCCGTCGGTGGACCCGTCATCGACGACGATGGCCTCGAAATCGGTGAAGGTCTGGGCGCGCAGGGAGGCCAGTGTGCGGCCCACGAACGCCTCGGCGTTGTAGGCGGGAACGATGACGCTGACCTTCGGATGCCCTGTCATGACCCCGCCCGGCTGTTGCACCTGCCGAGCTTTAACGCCGAGCGTGCGGCTCCGTTCAGTCGAGATCGAGCAGATCGCGTCCGGCGTCCCTCGCGCGCGAGCACCCGGTGAGGATCATCGCCACCGCGAGCTCCGATTTCAGGGTCGCCAGCATCTTCGCCACAGCCTTCTCGCCGCCGGCCCCCAACGCCCAGGCCCAGGCGCGGCCGATCAGGCACGCCCTTGCCCCGAGCGCCAGCGCCTTGAGGACGTCGAGGCCCGAGCGGACCCCCCCGTCCATGAAGACTTCCAGGTCGTCGCCCACCGCATCGGCGATACGCGGCAGGGCCGCCACTGACGACTTCACCCCGTCGAGCTGGCGACCGCCGTGGTTCGAGACGACGAGGCCCTGGGCGCCGCAGCGCACGGCTTCCCGGGCGTCGGCCACATCAAGCACGCCCTTGACCACGATCGGCCCGTCCCAGCTCTCGCGAACCCAGTCGAGGTCGGCCCAGGTCACGGAACGATCGAAATTGCGGGCGATCCAGGCCAGGAAGTCAGTCACGCGCCGGCCCTGCTGGGCGACTGCGCCCTCAACGCTGCCAAGGCTGTGGGGACGGCCGTTCAGCCAGACGTCCCACATCCACTCCGGATGGGCGATGCCGTCCCAGGCTGTGTTCAGTGCGCCGGAGAGACCGCTCGAACCGGTGAAGCCGGAGCGAATGTCCCGATACCGAGCCCCCGGCGTGGGCAGGTCGACGGTGAAGACCAGAACCGGACAGCCTGCCGCCTTGGCCCGGGCCAGCAGCTCCTTCATGTAGCCCCGGTCCTTCAGCATGTAGAGCTGGAACCAGGGCGGCGCGGCGCCTTCGGCCACCTCCTCCACAGAGCAGACGCCGACCGTCGACAGGCAGAAGGGCACGCCCGCGGCCCTGGCGGCGCGCGCCGCCTGCACCTCGCCGCGGCGGGCGTACATCCCGGCCATGCCCACCGGGGCCAGTCCGACCGGCATCGAGAGGGTCTGGCCGAGGGATTCGACGCTCATGTCGAGACGGGTCATGTCCCGCATGACGCGCTGGCGCAGGGCGAGGCTCTCCAGGTCCGCCACATTGCGCCCCAGGGTCACTTCGGCATAGGCGCCGCCGTCGATGTATTCGAAGAAGATGTTGGGAAGCCGACGTTTGGCCAGCGCCCGAAAATCTGAAACCGAAGCCGCCCGCATGCCCCTTCCCTTGCCTTGCGCGTTCCGTCCGCGACACTAGCAATGGGCGTCGCCGCCGTCTTGCGCGGCGCAAGGAGGCTCAGATGAGGCGTTCCGGGATGGGGACCATTCTACCCCTGGCGCTCGCCATGGCCCTGGTCGCGGCCGTCCCGGCGCTCGCCCAAAGCGGCGGGGGAGGCGGCGGTGGAGGCGGCGCGGGCGGCAGCGGGAGCGCTGCGGCCGGTGGCGCGGGCGGCTCCTCGCCCTCAATGCAGCGCGGCCCAGCCGCCGCGATCCGGTTGCCCATGGCCACCAGCCACGCCCAGACCGCCCAGCGTCTGATGGATCGCAAGGGCAAGGCTGCGGCGGCGCCGAACAGCCCCCAGGTCGCCGCCGCGTCCAGGGCCGTGGACGACGCCATCGAACGCGATCCCACGGTGCGCGCCATGCTCAACGGCTCCATGTCCAAGCCACCGAGCCTGGCGGGAGGATCGCCGGGTCTGCCGCCACCGCCGCCGAGCCCGCCTCAATAGGGTCTAAGCTGCGCGCGAACCTCCAGGCCCGCTGCTCGGTTGGGCGCCCAGGACCTCGCCATGCGGACAGCCCCTATCCTCGCCAGCATCGTCGTCCTGGCCTCCGCCGCTGCGGCCGCCGCCCAGCCCGGCGCGCCG
>JAGWSE010000374.1 GCA_028869395.1 Alphaproteobacteria bacterium
GGCCGGCAAGCTCGAGGCCGAGCGCGCGAAGCGGTCGCTCGATCTGACCCGACGCGAGGACTAGTCCGGAACGACGCCGTCGCGCGCCTCGGGGGGGATCGCTTCGTAAAGCCGCGGCGCGGTCAGCCCCAGGCGGCGACGCGCACTCTCCATCGGCTCGGCCATGAGCCGTTCGTAGTCCTCGCCCAGCAGCCATTGGGCGGCGCGGCCGCGGCGATAGCCCTCCCAGATGGCGCGGACGTAGGGATAGCCCTTCACCTTGCGCGAGCGCAGGGCCGCGCCGACGGCGATGAAGGCCCAGCCGAGGCCCCGGGTCTGGGCGTAGGAGAAGGCGACGAGGCAGGCCTCGCCCAGGGCGTCGCGGCCATAGCCGGTCACCACGTGCCAGATGTCGTGCACGTCGCGGGTGCGGCGACCGAACCAGGCATAGGGATGCGGCTCCTCGATCTTGGAGAGCCCCTGGCGGCTCACCTCGGCCAGTCCCTCGGCGGAGAGACGCTCGGACCGGACAAAGGTGCGGTAGGCGGCGCCCACGGATCCCTCCGGAAGGCTGTCGAGCCAGGCGTCGTCCATCAGCCTGTGGGCGAACTCGACACGCTCGTAGGCCATACGGCCGCCCTCGGATGTGGCGATCAGGCGATGGTAGCCGCGGGCCGTCGAAGCGCCGTTCAGCGCCCGCATGATCTCGAACACCGCCGCGGTGTCTTCCTTGTCGGCGAACAGCCGCCGAAGCGACCGGACGGCGTGCAGCCAATCGGTCTTCGGTTTGGCGGGACGATAGGAACGGTTGGACTGGACCGCGTCGGCGACGGTCATGGGCGACCCCTCGGTGATTTACGTCAAAGATGACGCCTGCGTCATCTTTTTGCAAGATTTGCCGGACGACGCGAAGCCGTGCAGAGCGGACGCGTCATGTCGGGCCTGCGCAAACGCTCCGTGCTGCTCTCCGGCCACGCGACCTCGATCGCGCTGGAGCCGGAGTTCTGGGCGGTGCTGGACGACATGGCGCAGGCGCAAGGCGCCAGCCTGGCGGCGCTGATCGGCCGGATCGACGCCGACCGGGGCGAGCGCGGCCTGGCTTCGGCCTGCCGCGTGGCTGCGCTGGCCTTTGCGCGTTCGGATCGGGGCTAGCGCGGCGTAGTGGGCAGCTGAGGCAGCTTCGGCCCCTCCGGCGGCGGGGTCGTGGGCAGCGACGGCAAGGAGGGTCCATGCGGGAAGGCAAGGTCGGCGCGCAGGCCGGATGTCGCCTCGCGGGTGCGGTCCCAGGCCATCCAGACGAGCACGAGGAGCAGCATCGCCACCGCGCCGGCAATGAAGGCGATCCACGGATTGGTCCGGTGTCCGGTCGTCCTGGCCATGGCGAGGCGCCTCCAGGGGCGCTGCAGCGACCTAACGACCCCTGCCTCGCGAAGTTCCGCCCGCGGGGTTAAGTCGCGCGGCGTGCGTGCTACATATGTTCCGATGTCCGACTCTCCCGGCCTTCCCTTCGATCCGCCCGCTCAACGCGTCAGCGAACTTGCCCGGCCGCGCGGGCCCGCCGGCGACTACCTGGCTGGTCTGAATCCCGAGCAGCGGCAGGCGGTGGAGGCGACCGAAGGCCCCGTCCTGGTGCTGGCGGGCGCGGGCACGGGCAAGACGCGCGTGCTGACCACGCGGCTCGCGCACCTGCTGGCCACCGGGCGGGCGCGCCCCTGGGAGCTGCTCACCGTCACCTTCACCAACAAGGCCGCGCGCGAGATGCGCGAGCGGATCACCGCGATGATCGGCCCGGCCGCCGAGGGGCTGCGCTGGCTGGGCACCTTCCACTCGATCGGCGCCCAGATCCTCAGGCGCCACGCCGATCTGGTGGGGCTGAAGTCGAACTACACCATCCTCGACGACGACGATCAGGAACGGCTGATCAAGCAGCTGCTCGAGGCCGAGAACATCGACGCGAAGCGCTGGACGCCCAAGGCGCTGTCGGGGCTGATCGACCACTGGAAAAACCGCGGTTGGACGCCGGAGAAGCTGCCGCCAGCCGAGGGCGCCCACTTCGCGAACGGCAAGGGCGAGAAGCTCTATCGCCTCTACCAGGAACGCCTGCGGGTGCTGAACGCCTGCGACTTCGGCGACCTGCTGCTGCACAACCTGACGATCTTCACC
>JAGWSE010000375.1 GCA_028869395.1 Alphaproteobacteria bacterium
CACCCAGGCCAAGCGGCTGGTGGACAACCGCCGCATGGTGCAGCTTTCCACCGGCGACATGCTGCGTGCGGCGATCGCCTCCGGTTCCGAGCTCGGCAAGCGGGTCAGCGGCATCATGCAACGCGGCGAGCTCGTCTCCGACGACATCGTCATCGCCCTCATCGAGGAGCGGCTGCCCGAGGCGGAAGCCGCCGGGGGCGCCATCTTCGACGGCTTCCCCAGGACGCTCGCCCAGGCTCAGGCGCTGGACATCATGCTCGAGCGGCGCGGCTCGCGGATCGACCAGGTCGTGCGCCTCAAGGTGGACGACGCGGCGCTGATGCAGCGCGTCGCCGGTCGTTTCGCCGAGAGCGGCCGCCCGGACGACAATCCGGAAAGCTTCAAGGTGCGGCTGGGCGCCTACAACGACCAGACTGCCCCGCTGCTGCCGTACTACGAGAACCAGGGCAAGCTGACGGAGGTCGACGGCATGGGCACGATCGACCAGGTCGCCGCCGCGATCGACAAGGCGCTGGACAAGCCGCGATAGCGCTCAGGCCGCCTGCGCATAGGCGTCGATCGACGCCAAGTGCTCCGCGGCCTCCGCCGGCTCCAGGAACGATCCCGAGAAGCTGTTCTTGGCGAGGGTCGCCAGCTCCGCGCGCGCCAGGCCCAGGGCCTTGGTCACCGCGATCCAGTTGTCCGCGAGATAGCCGCCGAAATAGGCCGGATCGTCCGAGTTGACGGTGGCGCGGAGCCCCAGCTGCAGCATGCGCTTCAGGGGGTGCGCCTCCAGGTCCTTCACGACACAGAGCTTCAGGTTGGACAGCGGGCACACCGTCAGCGTCATGCCCTCGGCGACGAGCCGGCCCACGAGCGCCTCATCCTCCAGGCTGCGGTTTCCGTGGTCGAGGCGGTCCACGTGCAGCCGGTCGAGCGCTTCCCAGACGTACGCGGACGGGCCTTCTTCCCCGGCATGGGCCACGAGCTTCAGCCCCCGCTCGCGCGCGGCCCTGAAGACCCGCTCGAACTTGGCGGGGGGATGGCCCACCTCGGAGGAGTCCAGCCCCACGCCCACGATCCGGTCCAGATAGGGTTCGGCCGCGCGCAACGTCGCGAACGCGGCCTCCTCGTCGAGGTGGCGGAGGAAACAGAGGATCAGCTTCGAGCTGATCTCGTAGCGCCGCTGCGCCTCCGCCATGCCGGCCAGCAAGCCGTCGGCGACGACGGCGAAGGGGATCCCGCGGTCCGTGTGGGTCTGCGGATCGAAGAACAGCTCCACATGCCGGCAGCCGTCCGCCGCCACGCGGGCGAAGTAGGCCAGCGCCAGGTCGCGGAAGTCCGTCTCCGTCTGCAGGACGCCCGCGCCCTGGTAGTAGATGTCGAGGAAGTCCTGCAGGTTCGAGAACGCGTAGGCCGCGCGAACCTCCTCGACCGAGGCGAAGGGCAGGGCGATCCGGTTGCGCCGCGCGAACTCGAACATCTGCTCGGGCTCGAGGCTGCCCTCGATGTGCAGGTGCAACTCGGCCTTGGGCAGGCCGCGAATGAAGTCGGCGGTCTGGCTCATGCGCGATCGTCTCACGGCGTCAGGGGGCGTCCGGCTTGCTTATAGACCTTGCCGCCCTGCATCACGAACTGGACGTGCTCCAGCACCGTGACGTCGGCCAGGGGATCTCCGTTCACCGCGATGATGTCGGCGAAGCGTCCGGGCTGGACCGAGCCGATGTCGGCGGTGTCGCCGATCAGGTCGGCGGCGTTCCAGGTGGCGGCCCTGATCGCCTCCATCGGCGGGATGCCGGCCTTCACCAGCAGGGGGAACTCCTGGGCGTTCTCGCCGTGCGCCGACATGCCGAAGGTGTCGGTCCCGAAGGCGATCCTGACGCCGGCCGCATAGGCGTCGTGCAGGTTCTTGCGCATGTGCGGCACGGTCTCGAGCGCCTTTTCGACGGTGGAGGGATTGAGGTCCTCCGGATGCGCCTTGGCGTGCTGGTAGACCTTCTCGCCCACCAGCATGGTGGGCACGAAGTAGGTCCCGTGCGCCTTGAAGAGCTTGTAGCTCTCGGCGTCGGCGTAGGTGCCGTGCTCGATGGAATCGACCCCGAGCCCGATCGTGTGGTCGATAGCCTGCTTGCCGTGGGCGTGAGCGGCGACCTTCATGCCAAGCGAATGGGCAGTCTCGATCACCGCCTTGATCTCGTCGTCGGCCATCAGCTGAAGTCTGGGATCGTCGCCGATCGACATGACCCCGCCCGAGGGCATGATCTTGATCAGGTCGGCGCCCTCG
>JAGWSE010000376.1 GCA_028869395.1 Alphaproteobacteria bacterium
GCCGGCGCGCGGCGGCGGCGAGGCGCAACCGCAGCGTGCGGGCTTCAAGGGCCCGCGGCGCAACCGCGGCCGCAGCGGCGGCGGCGGCGTCTGGTCGAACCACTAGAGCGATCGATCCGGCCAGCGAAGGTCTCGCCGCGATCGCATTTGAAAAACCGCGCGGCGCGAGGCAGGCTGGTGATCATTGATCACCGGCCGCCGTCCGCGCGGGCCGGACCCCCTATTTGAGGCGTTCGATGAGCGACGTGGCCGAGGCCCCCCAGAAGCGGCCGATCGACAAGCAGGCGCTGCTGAAGAAGTACATCGCCGAGCGCGACAAGCGCCTGCGCGCCGACGGCAACAGCCAGTACCTGCAGCTGAAGGGACAGCTGGCGCACTACGCCGAGGATCCCTACACGCCCTTCGTCGAGCGGGCGCCCGTCACCGATCACGTGACCTTCGCCTTCATCGGCGGCGGGTTCGCGGGCCTGGTGACCGGCGCGCGACTTGTCGAGGCGGGGATCAAGGATGTCCGCATCGTCGAGAAGGGCGGGGACTTCGGCGGCACCTGGTACTGGAACCGCTATCCCGGCGCTCAGTGCGACACGGCCTCCATGGTCTACATGCCGCTGCTCGAGGAGACCGGCCACGCGCCCAGCGAGAAGTACGCCCACGCGCCCGAGATCCTGGAGCAATGCCAGCGGATCGGCCGCCAGTTCGGGCTCTACGACAAGGCGCTGCTGCACACGGAGGTGACCGACGTCTCCTGGGACGAGGCCGCCTCGCGCTGGGTGATCGCCACCAACCGCGGCGACCGCTTCACGGCGAGCTTCATCGGCCTGGGCACCGGGCCCCTGCACGTGCCGAAGCTGCCCGGCATCCCGGGGATCGAGGACTTCAGGGGCCATTCCTTCCACACCAGCCGGTGGGACTACGACTACACGGGCGGCGATCCGAAGGGCGCGCCGCTCACGAAGCTGGCCGACAAGCGGGTGGCGATCATCGGCACCGGGGCGACCGCCGTGCAGTGCGTGCCGCACCTCGCCGCCGCGGCCAAGGCGCTCTACGTCTTCCAGCGCACGCCCTCGTCGGTGGACGTGCGCGCCAACGCCCCGATCGACCGGGAATGGTTCGAGGGCGTCGCGACGCCGGGGTGGCAGCAGCGGTGGCTGGAGAACTTCACCGCCAACCAGGCCGGCGGCACGGCCGAGGAAGACCTGGTCAAGGACGGCTGGACGGACCTGTCGCGGCGCATCCGCAGCCGGATCGGCCACCTGCCGCTGGAGCAGCGCAACCTGGCCAACATGCTGGCCGCCTACGAGGACGCCGACTTCGAGAAAATGGAGGAGATCCGCGCGCGGGTGGACGAAATCATCGGCGACGCGGAGACGGCGCAGCGGCTCAAGGCCTGGTACCGGCAGCTGTGCAAGCGGCCGTGCTTCCACGACGAATACCTGCAGGCCTTCAACCGGCCGAACGTCAGCCTCGTCGACACCGACGGCAAGGGCGTGGAGCGGATCACCGAGACGGGCGTGGTGGCGGGCGGCCGCGAGTACGAGGTCGACTGCATCATCTACGCCTCCGGGTTCGAGGTGGGCACGGAGTACAAGCGCCGCGCGGGCTTCGACCTGACCGGCCGGGACGGGTTCAAGCTGTCGGAGGCCTGGGCGCAGGGCATGCGCACCAAGCACGGGGTGCACGTGCACGGCTTCCCCAACGCCTTCTTTGTGCAGCCCACGCAGGGCGCCAACCTGATCTCCAACGTGCCGCACAACCTGACCGAGGCGGGCCGGACGATCGCCATGATCATCCGCCACGCGCTGGACGCCGGCGCCAAGGAGGTCGAGGTCACCAAGGACGCGCAGGACGCCTGGGTGGAGCTGCTGCTGCACGCCCCGGCGCGGCTGATGGGCTCGCCCGACTGCACGCCCGGCTACTACAACAACGAGGGCCAGCCACAGCACGAGATCGCCCGCTACAACGTGGGCTATCCGGCGGGTCCGCAGGCCTATTTCAAGTACCTGGAGGATTGGCGCAGCTCCGGCGCTTTCGAAGGGCTGGAATTCCGGTAGGCCGACGCCGCAGGATTCCTATCACGGTTCTGCGAATTACTGGCGCGCGGGCGATCGGCTAGGGTGGCATCCGGAAGGGGGCCGCCCACCGACCGAGGATCCGCCGCATGTTCCTGCGCCCACCGGAAACCCACTCCCGCTCCGTCGTGAAGGCCGTCAGCTGGCGGATCCTGGGCAGCATCGACACCTTCGCGATCAGCTTCCTGGTGACGGGCGAGCTGGTGTTCGCCGCCTCGATCGCCTCGGTCGAGACCTTCACCAAGCTGGCGCTGTACTACGTCCACGAACGGGCGTGGGCGCGCGTGCCCTGGGGCCGCGCGGAGCGCGCCGGAGCCGTCGCGAACGGCGAGCCGCCGGCCGCGGGGCCGGGTCCCTCCCCTGAACGGGTAGCGGCCGAGGTTGCCCTGACGTAGCGTCAAGATCCCAATGGTCCGCGCGTAACCCGGGGAGCGGCATGGCGGACCAGAGGAACGAGGCCACGGAAGCCACCAAGGCGGCGCAGGCCGCTATCGCCGGGCGCCTGCCGAGGGACGACGGCAGGGACTTCGAGCTGGCGCGACGGGGTTTCCTGGGCACCATCCCCAACGCCGAGGTGGCCGGCGCGTGGAGCCAGGCGCCGTTCGGCTTCCTGGACGGCGAGCGGCCGGACACCGTCAATCCGAGCCTGTGGCGGCAAGCCCGGCTGAACGCCATCCATGGGCTGTTCGAGGCCGCGCCGGGGATCTACCAGGTCCGCGGCTTCGACATCTCCAACATCACCTTCATCGAGGGCGACCACGGCTATGTCGTGATCGACCCCCTGACCTCCGCCCAGCCGGCGGCCGCGGCGCTGAAGCTGATGCGCGATCACCGCGGCGACAAGCCGGTCACCGGCGTGATCTACACCCACAGCCACGTGGACCATTACGGCGGCATCCGGGGCGTGCTGTCGGACGAGGAGATCGCCGCAGGCGCCGTGCCGATCGTGGCCCCGGAGGGCTTCCTGCAGGCGGCGGTCAGCGAAAACGTGCTGCTGGGCAACGCGATGGGCCGGCGGGCGACGTACATGTACGGCGCCCTGCTGCCGCGCGACGCCAGGGGCCACGTGGATTCCGGCCTGGGCAAGGCCGTCTCGATGGGCGCCGTGGGCCTCGTGCCCCCGACGGATTCGATCACCACGACCGGCGAGCGGCGCACCATCGACGGGGTGGAGATCGTCTTCCAGGTGACACCCGACACCGAGGCGCCGGCGGAGATGAACTTCTTCTTCCCCCGCCACGGGGCGCTGTGCATGGCGGAGAACTGCAGCTGCCACCTGCACAACCTCTATACGCCGCGCGGCGCGCAGGTGCGCGACGCCAAGGCGTGGAGCTTCTACATCGACGAGGCGCTGGCGATGTTCGGCGCCGAGAGCGGCGTGATGTTCGCGAGCCACCACTGGCCGAGGTGGGGCGCAACCGAGATCGCAGCCTTCCTCGCGAAGCAGCGCGACCTCTACAAGTTCGTCCACGACCAGTCGCTGCGGATGGCGAACCACGGGCTGAACGCGGTCGAGATCGCCGAGCGCCTGCGGCTGCCGCCGAGCCTCGAGGCCGAGTGGTATACGCGCAGCTACTACGGGACGCTGAACCATAACGCCAAGGCGGTGTATCAGCGCTACCTCGGCTGGTTCGACGGCAACCCGGCCAACCTGCACAAGCATCCGCCGGTCGAGGCGGGAAGGCGCTACGTCGACCTGGCGGGCGGGCCCGAGGCGCTGCTCGCGAAGGCGAAGGCGGCCTATGACGCGGGCGACTACCGCTGGGTGGCGGAGGTGGTGAGCCATCTGGTGTTCGCCGATCCGGCCAACATGGCCGCCCGAGAGCTGGAGGCGGCCGCGCTGGAGCAGATGGGCTACCAGGCCGAGTCCGGGCCCTGGCGCGACTTCTACCTGACGGGCGCGCAGGAGCTTCGCAACCCGAGGCCGCCCGTGTCCGGGCCGCGGCAAGGGGCGGCGGGCCAGCTGCGGGCCTTGCCCGGCGAGCAGCTGCTGGATGCGCTTTCGGTGCGGCTCAACGGCGAGACGGCCGGCGAGGCGATGATCGCCTTCACGGCCGCCTTCACCGACGCGAACGAGCGGTTCGCGGTGCGGATCGAGAACGCCGTCCTGCACCACAAGCCGGGCGTGGGCGGCCCCGAGGCGCGGCTGACGCGCGGCACGCTGGTCTCGCTGCTCACCGGCGAGACGACTCTGGAGGCGGCGCAGGCGGACGGGTCGGTTTCCGGAGACGGAGCAGAGGCGATGGGCGAGTTGCTGGCCTTGCTCGACCGCTTCGACTTCTGGTTCGAGATCGTGGCGCCGTAGGCCTCAGACGCTTTTTGCGCTGTCGCCGGCGGTGACCTCGTATTCGGCGCCGGTGACCATGGCCGCGGCGTCGGAGGCGAGGAAGACGGCGGTCGGGGAGACGTCCTCGGGCCGCAGCCAGGCGACTTTCAGCGCCGTGACCGGGGCGCGGGCGTCCCAGGCTTGGCTCGGCACGGCGTGGTCTGGCTTGTGGCCGGTGACCTCGCCGATCGCCTCGGCGAGGCGCGCCTCATAGCGAGTGAGCTTGGTGTCGACCAGACCCGGGATTATCGCGTTGACGGTGATGTTGTGTTCGCCAAGCTCGAGGGCGGCGGACTTCATGAGGCCGAGGATCCCCCACTTGGAGGCCGAGTAGCTCGAGGCGTGCTTGGTGCCGTGCTTCCCCTGCATCGAGGAGAGCACGACGATCCGGCCGCACTTGCGCTGGACCATCTTGGGCGCGAAGGCGCGCAGGGTGTTGGCGGTGCCGTTGAGGTTGACCTCGATAGTATCGCGCCAGTCGGCGTCATCCATGTCCAGCAGCGGCTTCCAACGCTGGATGGCGGCGTTGGCGACGACGATATCGATCCGCCCGAAGTCCCGTTCCACCTGCTCCGCCGCGCCGCGCAGCGCCTGGATGTCGCGGATGTCGGCGCGAATTGCCTGGGCCCTCGCCCCATAGGCCCGGACCTGTCGCACCGTCTCATCGAGATCCTCCGGCGTCGCCGGTTCGGCGTTGGAGGCCGGGCTGACGGGGCCCGCGATATCGATCAGGGCGAGGTCGGCGCCGTTCGCGGCCATCTCCACGGCGATGGCGCGGCCGATGCCGCGCGCCGCGCCGGTGACCACCGCGACCTTGCCGTCGAGCTGGACGCCGCGGGCAGGGCGGATCGGACCCGCGCTCTTCTCCGGCGGCGGCTCGGGCATGGGCTCGCCGTTCAGCACGTGCGGGCCCGGTTCGATGCGGGTCTCGTGGCGGGGGCTTTCTGACATCGGCGTCTCCTGGCGCCGACAAACCCACCCGGACGCGCCGGAGTTGCGGCCGGGCTCTATCGATCTGCCGCCAAAGGGCGGCTAGGCTCGGTGCAAGACAAGATCGTGGAGGACGCATGAGCCAGCCGGCGACGACCATCGAGACCATCCTCGAGCCCGATCTGCCGATCGTGGACCCGCATCATCACCTGTGGGACCGCCGCACCGCGCCCGAACCGCCGCCGGAGATCGCCGGCCATCCGTTCCTGGTCGCGATCCGCCCGGCGCGGCGCTACCTGCTGGACGAGCTGCTGGCCGACACCGGATCGGGCCACAACGTGCTGGCCACCGTCTTCGTCGAGTGTGGCGCCTTCTACAAGGCCGACGGCCCCCTCGAGATGCGTCCCGTGGGCGAGACCGAGTTCGTCAACGGCGTGGCCGCGATGAGCGCCAGCGGCGTGTACGGCGCGACCAGGGCCTGCGCCGGGATCGTCTCCCGGGCGGACCTGCTGCTGGGCGACGGCGTGGCCCCGGTGCTGGAGGCGCACATCCAGGCCGGCGGCGGCCGGTTCCGCGGCATCCGCAACTCCGCCTCCTTCGACGAGGACAAGGCCGTGCTGGGGCCGCTGAATCGGGTCGAGGCCGGGCTCTATCGCTCAGAGAAGTTCCGCGAGGGGTTCAAGCACCTGGCGAGGCTGGGCCTTTCGTTCGACGCCTGGCTGCTGGAGCCGCAGCTGCCGGACGTGATCGACCTCGCCCGCGCCTTCCCGGACACCACCATCGTGCTCGACCACGTGGGTACGCCGCTGGGCCGCGGCTCCTACGAGGGCACGCGCGAGGCGCGCTTCCCGATCTGGCGCGACAACATCCGCGAGCTGGCCAGGAGCGAGAACGTGGTGGTGAAGCTGGGCGGGCTGGCCATGACCTTCTGCAACTTCCCCTCGTTCCTGGCCGAGCCGCGGGCGCCCTCCTCCCAGCTCGCCGACGAGTGGCGGCCCTACATCGAGACCTGCATCGAGGCCTTCGGGGCCAAGCGCTGCATGTTCGAGAGCAACTTCCCCGTCGACATGGGGGCCTGCAGCTACGCGACGCTCTGGAACGCCTTCAAGCGCATCGCGGCCGGCGCCTCGGCGGAAGAGAAGGCGCACCTGTTCGCGGGCACGGCGACGCGCACCTACCGACTGGAGCTGTAGCGCCTCAGTAAAGCCCGATCGCGCCCTTCAGTTCGTCGAAGAAGGCCTGGGTGCGGTAGCCGACGCCCGCCTTGAAGACGACCGGCATGTGCTCGATGGCGCGCACGTCGACGGCCGGGTCTCCATCGACCAGCAGCAGGTCCGCGCGCTTGCCGGGCGCGATCGAGCCCACGTCCCTGTCGCGGCGCAGGTACTTCGCGCCGTTCAGGGTCGCGACCTCCAGCGCCTGCGGGAAGGAGAGCCCCTCCTCCACCAGCAGCTCCAACTCGCGCTTGCCCGAGAAGCCCGGGATGACGCCGCCGTAGCCGGTGGGGTCGGTGCCGGCGAGCAGCACCCCGCCCATGTCATGGAAGCGCTTCTCCATGCGCATGAGCTTTGGGAAGATCTCGGCGTACTCGTGGCCGCGCGGCGAGGCCTGCACCTTGGCCCAGGTGGTCTCGTAGGCCTGGCGAAGCTCCGGCGTCAGGAGCGCGAGCGCGGCGTCCGGCGCCTTCGGCCGGCCGGCGGTGAAGGTCTCGAAGACGGTCAGCGTCGAGGTGAGCGCCACGTGGTGGGCGATCAGCAGGCGCATCAGGGCGCCCACCTCCGGGCCGTCGGGATCGAGCGCGTTGAGGGAGTCCAACGTCTGCGCGCTGGTCGGGCAGACGTCGGGCTGCTTGTCCTTCACGAAGTCGGTGGCGACAGCGAAGGAGTGCTCCAGGTTGTCGATGCCCATCTCCGCGGCCTCGCGGTAGGTGATCGAGCACAGGTGGCCGGTGATCTTCAGGCCGTGGGCGTGAGCGGCGTCGATGGCGGCCTTGAGCTCCGGCCGCGTCAGGTAATTGTAGGCCTTGAACGACGTGACGCCCTCGCTGGCCCAGTAATCGACGGTGCGGGTGACCTCGGCGGGGTCGCGCATCATCGCCATCTTGTCGGAGAGCAGGGTCGCGCCTTCGAGGTAGGGGCCGGTCACGTCCATGTCCGGCCCGGGCTGGCGGCCGTCGGCGATATCGCGGGCTGTGTTGAGGTCGCCGTAGGGCGCCATGGAGCCCGCGGTGCGCAGTGTGGTCGTGCCGCCGGCCAGGTACAGGCGCGAGAAGCTGTAGGGATACTCCTCATACTGGCCGGGCTTGGGCGAGGGATAGAAGTAGTGCTCGTGCACCATGACGAAGCCGGGCAGCAGGGTCCTGCCTTTGCCGTCGATCACGGTGGCGCCCTTCGGAGCCTTCACCTTGCGGGCGGGGCCGACGGCGGCGATGCGCTGGCCGTGCAGGACGACCGTCATGTCGCGGGCCGGGGCGGCGCCCGTGCCGTCCACCACCTCGACGTGGGTGAAGGCGATGTCGCCGGCGGGATAGGCGATCTCGGGCCCATGGCCCGGCGCGGGCTGGGCGGCGGCGGCCGAGGCGAAGGCGGCGAAGGCCGCGGCGATCGGGAGAAGCCGCATCAGGAAACGGCCTCGAGCCTGGCGGCCGAGGCCGGCGCCCGCGCCTGGGCGATGCGGTCGTGGAACCAGGCGATGGACGCCTCGTGCTTCGGGGAGAGCACCCCGCCCTGGTAGATGCCGGCGGCGAGGTTGCGATGCACCTCCTCGCAGACCTGCTTGTCCTGGGCGGTGACGCGGTCGGAGACCACGAACATGTCGGCGAGCTCCTGTGGGCGGGCGGGATCGAAGAAGTAGAAGTAGTCGAGCCTCGTGCGGTCGTGCGCGTCGGCGGTCATCCGCTCCACCATGAAGCCGTGGCGGTAGGTGTTGATCGCGAGATTGGGCCACAGCCAGGCCCAGAAACCGGCGTTGACCGAGCCGTCGCGGGCGGGCGCGGAGTGGAAGCAGACGTCGCCCTCGATCTCGACGCGGTAGTCGGCGACGACGATGTCGCGGTCGAACTCGGGATGGACGACGGGCAGGTGATAGCCCTCGAGGTAGTTCTCGACGTAGGTCTTCCAGTTGCAGCCGAGGTGATGGGTGCGGCGTTCGACCAGCGGGAAATCGGGCAGAGCGTAGGGGGCGAGCGGCGCCAGCGCCTCGGCGAGCGGGGCCGCGGCCGGATCGAGGTTCACGAACACCAGCCCCCGCCAGGTCTCCACCCGCACCGGGAAGAGGCCGTAGTCGCGGGGGTCGAAGCCGGGCGCCTGGCCGAAGTCGACGGCGCTGCGGAGCCGGCCGTCGAGGGCGTACCTCCAGCCGTGGTAGCGGCAGGTGAAGGCCCCGTCGCAGTGGCCCTGGCCGTCCGCCACCAGGGCGCCGGCGCGGTGGCGGCAGACGTTGTGGAAGGCCGAAAGCTCGCCCGCCTCGCGCCGGACGACGACGACTGGCGAGCCGCCGATCACGTCGGCCAGGTAGTCACCGACGTCGGGCAGCTGGCGCTCATGGCCGATGAACTGCCACGTGCGGCGCAGGATCCCCTCGCGGTCGGCCGCCAGCGAAGCCTCGCCGAGATAGTATTGCATCCCCAGCATGGCCCCACCTTTAGGTCCTCGCGCCGTCTAGCGGAAGACGAGGCGGCCC
>JAGWSE010000033.1 GCA_028869395.1 Alphaproteobacteria bacterium
ACCCGTGGACCACCTACACCAGCGGTGCGTACTACGGACGATGCTGATACCCCGAACGGAGCGTTCAGGCGCGGGCGGCGTCGACCGCCTCGGCTATGCCGAGCCGTGCCAGCTCGTCGGCGCGCTCATTGCCCGGGTCGCCGTTGTGGCCCTTCACCCAGCGCCAGGTCACCTCGTGCGGTGCCATCGCCGCGACCAGCCGCTGCCACAGGTCAACGTTCTTGACCGGCTGCTTCCCCGCCGTCCGCCAGCCGTTGCGCTGCCAGCCCGGCAGCCACTTGGTGATCCCGTCGAGCACGTACTTGCTGTCGGTGAAGACATGCACCGGGGCCGGGCGGGTGAGCGCCTCAAGCGCCTGGATGGCGGCCATCAGTTCCATCCGGTTGTTGGTGGTGGCGAGCTCGCCGCCCCACAGCTCCTTGCGGTGCTCGCCGGAGAGCATCACCGCGCCCCAGCCGCCCGGCCCCGGATTCCCGGAGCAGGCGCCGTCGGTGTAGATCACCACCTTCGGCGTCATGCCGCCGACCCGAACAGGACGAGGTCCGGCGAGGCGCGGTGCACGGCGAGCTTGCGCTCGTATTCCAGCGGGTCCTTGGGCTTCACCAGAGCACCGGCCGGGGTGTTGTGCCAGTCGTGCAGACGGGTCAGGAAGAACCGCATCGCCGCCCCGTGCGCCAGCACCGGCAGGGCCGCCCGCTCGGCGGCGCTCAGAGGACGCCGGCTCTCGTAGCCCGCCACCAGCTGCCGGGCCGCGGTGATGTTGAAGGACCCGTCCGCCTCGAAGCACCAGGCGTTCAGGGCGATGGCCACGTCGTAGGCCAGCGCGTCGTCGCACGCGAAGTAGAAGTCGATCGTCCCGCAGAAGCTTCCAGATTGAAAGAAGACGTTGTCGGGGAAGTAGTCGGCGTGGATCACGCCCTGCGCAAGCCCGGCCGGCCAGCGGGCGGCGAGCATTTCAAGGTCTCCGTCGACCACGGCCGTCAACCCCGGCTTCAGTCGCTCGGCATCTTCCTTCAATGTTGAAAACATAGGCGCCCAGGCCGCCTGGCCGAGGTCGTTGGGACGCTTCAACGCGAAACCTTCACCGGCCTGGTGCAGCCACGCCAGTCCCTCGCCCGCCTGCCGGCACTGCGCCGCCGTAGGCCGCCGCGCCGAGAGCCCGGTCAGAAAGCCGACGATGGCGCAGGGCTTGCCGCGCAGCGTCTTCAGCGCCTGGCCGGCGCGGTCCGCCATCGGCGTCGGGCAGGGATAGCCGCGCGCCCCCAGGTGCTGCATCAGCCCCAGGAAGAACGGCAGGTCGTCGGCCCGCACCCGCTTCTCGTAGACGGTCAGGATGAACCGCCCGCGCTCGGTCTCCAGCAGGAAGTTGGAGTTCTCGATGCCCTCGGCGATCCCCTTGAACGTCACGGCCGAGCCCAGGTCATAGTCGGCCAGCAGGCCGCTGAGCTCCTCGTCGGTGATGTCCGTATAGACCGCCATGCCGCCTCCGCATGGGCCGAAGCGGGGGCGCCGGTCAAGCGCCGGCCGCGCCCGCGGCGGGGTCCACGAGAGGCCATTTGTTTGCTAGATTGACCGCCCTTCCTGAGCGGGAGCCCCCGATGATTGCGCTGAAAGTCGAGAAGATCGGCGACCAGGTCGCCGTCATCCTGACGGAGGAGGCCCTGGAGGTCCTGAACGCCGAGGTCGGCGGGGTCCTCCACATCGAGCCGTCGTCAGACGGCCGCGCCGTGGTCTCGGTCCACCAGGAGGTCTGGCTGGACGATCCGCACGCCCGCGGCCGCGCCTTCCTCAAGCGCTACAATCGCGCGCTCGAGCGGCTCTAGCGGCGCTGCGCCGTTGCGTTGAATCAAGGCCCGGCGCCGCAGGCCGGGCCACCTTGCGCGCGCTCTGGAGTATTGCATGGCGCTCAAGGACCTTCTGCTGCACCTCGACAGCTACCCCGATCCGACCACCGCGCCGGCGATCGACGAGGCGGTGGCCTTCGCCCGCGCCGTGCACGGCGAGCTCACCGGGCTCGCCTTCCAGATCTCGGTCCCGCTCGAGAGCAACCGGCTCGCCGACTGGTTCGTCGACCTGTCCGGCCTGATCCGCGAGGCGGAAGGGCGCAGCCTGGAGGCCTGCCACGCCGGTCTCGAGCGTTTCAGGGCCGACCTCGCCGCCGGCGGCGTGAAGGGCGAGGCCATCCTGCAGCGCGCCGATTTCTTCAACGTCGCCGACGAAGTGGCCCGGCGCGCCCGCACCCGCGACCTGACGATCGTCCCCCTGACCGGCCGCGTGAACGGCCACCTGGACGTGGCGCAGAGCGCAATCTTCGGCTCCGGCCGCCCCGTGCTGGTCTACCGGCCGGGCGAGAAGGCCTTCGCCCACGGCGTGCGCAAGGTCGCGGTGGCCTGGGACGGGGGCCGGTCCGCCGCGCGCGCGCTGGCCGAGGCGCTTCCGATCCTGGCGCTCGCCGGCGAGGTCCGCATCGTCACCGTGCTCGGCGAGAAGCCCTCCGCGACGGCGGGCCTGGCGGAGGACGCACGACGGCACCTGTCAGTGCACGGCGTGGACGCGACCATCGACGAGGTGGAGGCGCGCGGTCGCCGCATCGGCTCCGCCCTCGACGACTACCTCGCCCAGCACAGGCCGGATCTGCTGGTGATGGGCGCCTACGGCCACTCGCGGATCCGGGAGTTCGTGCTGGGCGGGGCGACCGAGCACGCGCTCGCCGCCGGCCGCACCCCCACGCTGCTGGCGCACTAGGATGGCGCCGGCCGACGGGCCGGGGCGGCGGGCCCTGCTCGGCCTGACCGCGGCCGAGGTCGCCGCCCAGCGCGCCCGCTTCGGCCGCAACGAACTGCCCCGGCCGCCGCCGCGGACCCTGCTGCGCATCGTGTTCGAAACACTGCGCGAGCCCATGTTCCTGCTGATGATCGGCGCGGCGGTCCTCTACCTGGTGCTGGGCGACCTGGCGGAGGGCGCCTTCCTGGTCGCCGCCGCGGCCGCCTCGCTCGGCCTCGTCATCGCGCAGGAGAACCGCAGCGAGCGGGCGCTGGCGGCGCTGCGCGACCTCGCCCAGCCGCAGGCCCGCGTCATCCGCGACGGCGCCGAGCGGCGCATCCCCGCCGGCGAACTGGTGCCGGGCGACGTCATGCTCGTCGCCGAAGGCGAGCGGCTTCCCGCCGACGCCCTGCTGGTGGCCGGCGACGTCCTCAGCGTCGACGAATCCGCGCTGACCGGCGAATCCGCCCCGGTCTCCAAGCGCCCGGCCCTGGCCGAGGACGCCGGCGAGCGCGACCCTCACCCCGGGGCGGCCATTGGCCCGCACCTGTTCGCCGGCACGGTCGTGACGCGCGGCCAGGGCGTCGCCGAGGTCCACAGGACGGGCGCGGACTCGGCGCTCGGCCGCATCGGCGCCTCGCTGGCGGCCATCCAGGTCGAAGCCACGCCCCTGCAGAAGGCGGCCGGCCGGCTCGTCGCCTTCCTGGGCGCTGCGGCGCTCGGGTTCTGCGTGCTGATCGCCCTCGCCTTCGGCCTGCTGCGCGGCGCGTGGAGCCAGGGCGCGCTGGCGGGCATCACCGCGGCCATTTCGCTGGTGCCCGAGGAATTCCCGATGGTGCTGGCGGTGTTCCTCGCGCTCGGCGCCTGGCGCCTGGCCCAGCATCGGGTGCTGGTCCGCCGCAGCGCCGTGATCGAAGCCCTGGGCTCGGCCACCGTGCTCTGCGTCGACAAGACGGGCACGCTGACCGAGAACCGCATGCGCGTGGCCCGGCTCTGGGGCGACGGCCTCGAGGCCGAGGTGGGCGACGGCGGACGCTTCCCCGAGGCCATGGCCGAGCTTGTCCGGATCGCCGCCCTCGCCTCCGCCGTCCGCCCGACCGACCCCATGGACCGCGCCGTCCGGTCCCTCGCCGAGCGCCTGCCGCGCGCCGGGGACCTTTCCCCGGAGCCCGAACGCACCTGGCCGCTGCGGCCCGAACGCATGGCGCTCGTCCAGGCCTGGCGGCGCGGGGACGGCGCCCGGATTCTCGCCGCCAAGGGCGCGCCCGAAGCGGTCGCCGCCCTGTGCAGCCTTGCGCCCCCGGCCGTGGGCGAGCTGATGGGGGTCGTCGCCGCCTACGCCGACCACGGCCTGCGCGTGCTGGCCGTCGCCTCGGCCGAATGCCACGGGCCGCCGCCCGACGACCCCGACGCCGTCCCCTTCCGGCTCGCAGGCCTGATCGGCTTCCTGGATCCGCTGCGGGCCGATGTCCCGGCGGCGCTGAGGGAGGCGAGAGGCGCCGGCATCGCCGTCACCATGATCACCGGCGACCATCCGGCCACCGCGCTGGCGATCGCCCGCGCGGGCGGGCTGGACGTCACCGCCGGCGCGATGACCGGGGCCGACATCGCCGCCCTGACCTTCCCCGCGCTTCGCGAGCGCCTCCAGGCCGTGCGGGTCTTCGCCCGCATCACCCCCGACCAGAAGCTGCTGATCGTCGAGGCGCTGAAGGCTAACGGCGAGGTGGTGGTGATGACCGGCGACGGGGTGAACGATGCGCCCGCCCTGCAGGCCGCCCACATCGGCGTCGCCATGGGGCAGCGCGGGACAGACGTCGCCCGCGAAGCGGCGGCCCTGGTGTTGCTCGACGACAGCTTCGCCTCGATCGTCGGCGGGGTGCGGCTGGGGCGGCGCATCTTCGTCAACCTGCGCCGGGCGCTCACCTATGTGACCGCGATCCACGTGCCCATCGCCGGCCTCGCCTTGCTGCCCATCCTCTTCGGCCTGCCGCAGCTGCTGTTCCCCATGCACGTCGTCCTGCTGGAGCTGGCGATCGATCCGATCTGCGCGCTCGTCTTCGAGGGCGAGCCCGCGGAGGAAGGCGCCATGAAGCGGCCCCCGCGCCGGGCCGACGAGCCGCTGTTCGGCCGACCGCAGCTGCTCCTGGCGCTGGCCCAGGGCGGGGCGCTGCTGGCCGCCGTGCTCGGCCTCTACGCCTGGGCGCTCGGCCATGACCCCGTGACGCAGGCGCGCGGCGCGGCGTTCACCGCCCTCGTGCTGGGCAACCTGACCCTGGCCCTGGCCGACGCCTTCTCGAGCGGCGGCGGGCTGTTCGCCCCCTACCGACGGCCCTACTGGCTGATCGCCGGCTTCGCCGGATCGCTGCTCGCCGTCGTGCTGGCCGTCCCGTTCGCCGGGAGGATGTTCGAGCTGGCGCGGCCGCCCGGGCCACTGCTGGCCGCCGCCATCGCCACCAGCGTGGCGGCGGGCGGCTGGTGGGGCCTGGTCCGGCGGCTTCGCCGCAGCGCCTGAGCTAGGAGGCCGCCCCTTCGACCTCGGCGGCGAAGTCGACCTTGTCCGTGGAAACCGTGCCGGCCGTGCGCCCCGGCGCGGTCTGGAATTTCCAGTAGAGGTTGGTGTGGGCGATCACCTGGTCCGGCGGCGGCGCGCCCCATTGACTGAGGTCTTCGGTGGTGTGCGCATCGCCCACCAGGATCACGTCGTAGCCGCGTACCAGCGCGCCGTGCAGGGTCGAGCGGATGCAGGCGTCGGTCTGGGCGCCCGCCACCACCAGCCTGCCCACGCCCAGCCGCGCGAGCAGCGCCTCCAGCTCCGTCGCCTCGAAAGAATCGCCATAGCGCTTGGCGACGAGCGGCTCGGACGCCTGCGGCGAAAGCTCGGGCACGATCCGCCAGGGATCCTCGCCCATGACCAGCTCCCGGCTCTCGTGCTGCACCCACACGACCGGCGCACCCTGGCCGCGGGCCTTGTCCACCAGCCGGGCGAGGTTCGCCACCACCGCCTGGCGCGCGTGACCCGACTTCATCACCCCGTTCTGGACGTCCACCACCAGCAGCGCCGTGTTCGGCCGGTTCGCAAGCGTGGTCATGGTCGCTCTCCGTGCCCGGCGCCCTCCGCAGGGCTCACCAGTTGAACAGGGTCCCGTCCTCAAGCCGGTTCACCGGCAGCTGGGCCGGCCGGTAGGGGTATTTCGCCGCCAGCGCCTCGTCGATGTCCACCCCGTGGCCGGCCGCCTCGCCCGG
>JAGWSE010000377.1 GCA_028869395.1 Alphaproteobacteria bacterium
TGGACCCGCGGGCGGTGGACGGCCGCGCCGACCTGTACGCGCTGGGCTGCACCCTCTACTTCCTCCTGACGGGGCGGGCCCCATTCGAGGGCAGCGGCCGGGCCGGTCGCAGGGCGCCCTCGGCGTTGGCGGCGAAGCAGGCTTCCGCTTGGGTTTCGGCCTCGTCGACGCGTACGAACCCCGCCGCGTTGATCACGGCCCAGGGCTCGGTCTGGTCCAGCGTCCGGGCGATCGCGTCCCCATCGTCCAGCGAAAGCTCGGCGCGGCCGGTCAGACGGTAGTCGATCCCGCGCCACTCGCAGGCTCGCGCCAGCGCCTGGCCGAGCGTGCCGCTCGCCCCGGTGATCAACAGCGGCCGCATGGGCGGCGCCTCGGTTCGCCACGCCCGCTTGGGCTCCGGGCTCTCGACGGCGCGGAACACGGGCCGGAACGCCAGGCGGACGTCCCGTCGCCACCAGCCCGGACCCTGCGTGCCGGGATGCGGCGGGGGGCTTGCGCCGTGGCCGATGCGGGCGAGTTCGGCGGCGATCGCGGTTGGCCGCGGCGGTTCGGCCCGCACGTCGAACGCGCCCACCTCGTAGTGGCCGACCGGCCGTGTGATCAGGCTGTTCCAGTCGAACGTGCCCAGCAGCGCCCAGGCCGTGACCGCCTGCACCTCGACGCCGCGCTCGCGCAGGGTCATGGCGGTCGCCCAGGCTTCGCGCACCCAGCGGACCTGCTCCTCGCGCGTGCAGCCGTTGTGGGACTCGGTGACCGCGAGCGGGCGGCCATAGCGCGTCCAGGCTTCCTCCAGCGCGCCTTCGAGGCCTGCCGGCGCCGGCAGCACCGCGCGCACCGCCTCCACGTCGGCGAACGCCATGAAGTCGTTCCCGCCGATCCGCTCGGGCGGGTAATTTTCACACCTGTGATCCAGGAAGCGGTCGCTGGTCAGGTAGTGGTTGACGCCGATCACGTCCGGCGGGCAGGCCGCATCGGCGAGCCGCCGGAGCCGTTCGCCAAGCCCCAACCCCTCCAGCCGATCCCAAAGCGGGTGGCCTGGCGCGACCCGTCCGGCCAGCAGGTCCCACGTCATCCAGCGGCGCGCGTTGTCGAACTCCGCCTGGTGCGCCACGGGGCGCGTCGCATAGGTGCGGCCCAGGTCTTCCGTCTGGATGAGCCGCGCGTCTGGCCTGATGGCGCGAATCTCGGCCATCGCCGCGACGACAGCCTCGATCTGGTTGACCAGCGCCGTCCAGAAGGCCGGCTCCGCCGCCGCGTGCGGATACCAGTGGCCGTAGAGCGCCGAAAACCGAGCCGTCGTCAGCGGCTCGTTGATGGGCGTCCATTCTTCGATCCAGGGATATCGCTCGGCGGCGGCGCGGGCGTAGGCCGCGAACGCGGCGATGAAACCCTGGTCCAGGAGGTTTGTATAAGGCGGGCCGCTGCCGTGGTGCAGCAGGCCGGCGATCGGACGCATTCCGAGCTCGCGAATGCGGGCGAGCCTGCGATCGGTCCACCGCCAGTCGTGCTCCCCCGGTGCGCGCGGCGCGACCCGTTCCCACAGCACCGGATAGCGCAGCGCCTCCAGACCAAGCGCCGCGAAGCGTTCCAGATCCTCGATCCGATGCTCGTGCCCCGACCGCGAGGTCTGGTCATAGAAGACGTCACCGACGCGGTTCACGGTGCATTCGTGACCGCCCCACAGCTCAAGCCGGCGCATTCGACCCTGGCTTTCCCGTCACATCCCGATGACCAAAGCCCGGCCGCTCGCGGATTGTTCCGCAATGGACGAGGCCGCCGGGAACTGCGGGGCGGTCGCGGGATTATCGCTTCCATGGATCGGGGAACCAAACCCGCCGTCCTCGTCACGGGCGGCGCCGGCTACATTGGAACGCACACCGCCAAGGCCCTCTCCGAGCAGGGCTTCTTCCCGGTGATTTTCGACGATCTCAGTTCGGGCTTCCGCGAGGCGGTCCGCTGGGGCGAGTTCGTGCACGGCGACATCCGCGACACCCGCGCCCTCGTCGAGACGATCGACGCCTACGGCGTGAAGGCGGTCATCCACTTCGCCGGCCTGATCGAGGTCGGCCGCTCGGTGGTGCGTCCGGACCTCTTCTGGGACATCAACGTGGGCGGCACGATCAGCCTGCTGGCGGCCATGCGCGAGCGCGGTGTCCACCGGCTGGTGTTTTCCTCCAGCGCAGCTGTCTATGGCCAGGGCGGCCGCGGGCCGCTGGAGACGATCCCGGAGGATGCGCCAAAGGCGCCGGCCAGCCCCTACGGCGACACCAAGCTCGCCTGTGAGTGGATGATCGCCGCCGAGTGCCGGGCGCATGGCCTCACGGCCGTGGCGCTGCGCTATTTCAACGCCTGCGGCGCCGACGCATCCGGCGAGATCGGCGAGGCGCACGATCCCGAGACCCACCTTATCCCGCTCGCCATAGCCGCGGGCCTGGGGCACGGTCAGCCGTTGACCGTCTTCGGGACCGACTACGAGACCCCCGACGGGGCCTGCCTTCGCGACTACATCCACGTCAGCGACCTGGCGGATGCGCATGTGAAGGCGCTGCAGGCGGACCTCGCCGCAGGCGTGTTCGAACCGGTCAACGTCGGGACCGGGCGGGGTCATTCCGTGCTCGAGGTCGTCGAGGCGGTGGGACGCGCGCTCGGCAGGCCCGTTCCGCACAGCGTCGGCGCGCGTCGCGCTGGCGATCCGCCCAGCCTGGTGGCCGATCCCGCCCGCGCCCGCAGTCTGCTCGCCTGGACGGCCCAGAGGTCGGGTCTCGACCAGATCGTCGCCGACGCCCTGCGCTGGGAGCGTCAGCCCGCCTACGGGACAGGCGCTCGCGCCGTGGCGCGCGGCGCCCGCGCAGCGGCAGAATAGTCGACTGCCCGACAAAGTAACGACTGCGCTGATGTCGGATATATTGATCTTTTGATTACTCAATAATCGAGCAAA
>JAGWSE010000378.1 GCA_028869395.1 Alphaproteobacteria bacterium
AGCGGTCCGCCGCGCGCGCCTCGCGCTTCAGCCGACCCAGCGTGGTCTCCAGCTCGCGGGCCACGTCCTCCAGCCGGGCGAGGTTGACCTCCGCGGCGCGCAGCCTCAGCTCCGCCTCGTGCCGACGCGAATGCAGCCCCGCCACGCCCGCGGCCTCTTCCAGGATCAGCCTGCGGTTCTGCGGCTTGGCGGCGATCAGCTCCGAGATCTGCCCCTGCCGGACCAGGGCCGGCGAGCTCGCTCCCGTCGAGGCGTCGGCGAACAGCAGCTGCACGTCCCTGGCCCGCACCTCGCGGCCGTTGATGCGGTAGGTGGAGCCCGCCCCCTTGTCGATCCGGCGCACCACCTCGATCACCGGGTGGTCGTTGAACGCCGCCGGCGCGCGGTGGGCGGCGTTGTCGATGGTCAGCGCCACCTCGGCGTGGTTGCGCGAGGGCCGGCCGCCGGACCCCGCGAAGATCACGTCGTCCATGCCGCCGGCGCGCATGGCCTTGGCGGAGTTGGCGCCCATCACCCAGCGGAGCGCCTCCAGCAGGTTCGACTTGCCGCAGCCGTTCGGGCCCACGACGCCCGTCACGCCGGGCTCGATCCGGAACTCGGTCGGATCGACGAAGGACTTGAACCCGGAGAGCTTCAGCCGCTGGAAGTGCATCGTCCCGCTAGCGCCTCCTGGCCTTCTCGGCCTCGGCGATGGCGGCGTCGAGATCGCTCAGCGGAACCGCCCCCTCGATGCGCTTGCCGTTGACGTCGAAGGTGGGCGTCGAGGTCACCTTGTCCGCGTTCATCGCCGCCGCCACCCGCGCGTTGAGCGCGTCCACCGCCGCCGGGTCGGCGAAGCAGGCCTTCACCTTGGCCTCGGACAGGCCGTTCGCCTTGCCGATGTCGAGGAAGATCTGGTTGATGTCCACGACGCCCCACTCGGGCTGGCTGCGGTACACCTGGTCGAGGATGGTGAAGTATTTCGCCTGGCCGCCGCAGCGCGCCAGGATGAACCCTGCGGCCGCCACGTCCGCCGGCGGGGTCAGGAACTCCTTGAGCGTGTAGTAGACGCGGCCGGTGTCGACGTACTTCTTCCTGAACGCCGGGAAGGTCTCCTCGTCGAAGTGGGCGCAGTGCGGGCAGGAAGCCGAGGCGTATTCGATCACGTGCACCGGCGCCTTGGGATCGCCCAGGCTCATGTCGCCCTGCAGCGCATCGGCCGGTACGCCGGCCCCCGCCGCGGGCGTGGCCGGCGCGGCGGCGGCCGCCGCCGAGCCGCTCCCCAGCAGGGTGAGGGCGGCCAGCGCCAGGGCGATGCGGCGAAGGCTCACGGAGCTGGCGCCTATTTCGACGCGGCCGCGATCGCCGCGTCCATCTCGGTCAGCGAATGGTAGCCGGGCTCCATCGCCTTGCCGTTGATCACGAAGGTGGGGGTGGCGTTGATCCCGTCGACCTTAGCGTGCTGCTCCACGCGGTCGTTCAGCGCCTTGATGGCGTTCTCGTCGTTGATGCACTTGTTGAACTGGTCATCGGTCATGCCCACCGACTTGGCGACGTTCGAGAGCACCTCGCGCGGCTGCTGGAAGGCCTGCTGCTGGTCGGCGAAGATCGCGTCGATCACCGGGAAGTACTTATCGGGCCCGGCGCAGCGGGCCAGGATGAAGCCGTTGGCCGCCAGCGCCACCTCCTCCTGGCCGCCCACCAGCATCTCGCGGAACACATAGTGGATCTTGCCGGTGTCGATGTATTTCGCCTTGAACGCCGGATACACCTCCGCCTGCCACTTGGCGCACACCGGGCAACCCACAGAGGCGTATTCCACGACGGTGACCTTGGCGTTCGGATTGCCGAGGCTCATGTCGCCCTTGGCGGGCGCGGACGAGGGCCCGTGCTTCTGGCAGCCGGCGAGCGCAAGGCTTGCGGCGGCCACGACGATCATCAGGCGACGGCTGAGCATCTTCGAGCGACCTTCCTCTCGGATCCGAAGGGCCAGTTAAGCGCGATTCCACGCGCGCCGACCAATCGGCGGCCCGCCCAAGCCGATGCGACGGCCGTGCGCGCGAGTCAATTCGCAGCCCGGCGTCAACGACGCTGCCGCAGCACGCCGCGGCCGAGCGCCGTCAACGCCGCCTTCAGCGGTCCGTCCGGCGCGTCGGCCATGTCCCTGGCGAGCTTCGCCTCCTCCGCGGCGTCCAGCGGCGGCAGGCGGCGCACCGGCGCCCGCGCGGGTTCCGGCTTGAACCGCAGCGGCCCTTGCACCACCCGCAGCTTCTGCACCGCCTCGGCGCCCAGGAACAGGTTCACCCGTGCGAGGATCTCGTGCGCCTGATGCTGGATGATCGCCGCCGCGGGGCCGGCCACGCGGATCTCCAGAGAGGACGGCGCCCCGCCCCGCGCCTTGGTGAGCTTCACCGGCTCGGTGCGCCGCGCAATCTCCGGGCCCACGATCTCGCGCCAGCGCGCCTGCAGCGCGCCGGGGCCCTGGCCGAACCTGGCGTCGAGCGCCTTGAGCAGCGGCGTCAGAGAGCGCCCGGCCGGGGGCGGCGGCCGCCGCTGCGGCCGTGTCCGCTTCTCCGCAAGGATGCGGAGCGCGTCCTGTGTGGAGGGAAGGCCGCGGGAAGGCATGGCTGCATCTTAATCGCCGCGCGCGCCCGCGAAAGCGGGAACCCAGGCCGAGCCGGCCGCTGCGTCGATTCGGCATGATCCCCGCTTCCGCCGGGATGATCGGGGATGGTAGCGGATTCCCCCATGTCGCTGCGCGCCGCCCTCCTCGCCTGGTACGACCAGAACGCCCGCGACCTGCCCTGGCGCGTGCGGCCGGCCGATCGGACGGCCGGCCGGCGCGCGGACCCTTACCGGGTCTGGCTGTCCGAGGTCATGCTGCAGCAGACCACCGTCCCGCACGCGACGCCCTATTTCCTCAAGTTCACCGCCCTCTGGCCGAGGGTCGCCGATCTGGCGGCGGCCCCGGACGGCGAGGTGATGGCCGCCTGGGCCGGCCTCGGCTACTACGCCCGCGCCCGCAACCTCCTGGCCTGCGCCCGCGCGGTCGCCCGCGACCACGAAGGCGTCTTCCCCGACACCGAAGAAGGGCTGCGCGCGCTGCCGGGCCTCGGGCCCTATACGGCCGCCGCGGTCGCCGCCATCGCCTTCGACCGCCCCGCCAACGTCGTCGACGGCAACGTCGAGCGGGTGATGGCGCGCCTGTTCGCGGTCGAGCAGCCGCTGCCCGAGGCCAAGCCGGAGCTCAAGCGTCTCGCAGCCGGTCTCGTCGCCGAGCAGCGCCCCGGCGACTGGGCCCAGGCGCTGATGGACCTGGGCGCGGTCGTCTGCCGCCCCAAGGCGCCGCTCTGCGACCGCTGTCCCATCGCCGGCCGCTGCGCCGCCTTGGCCGCGGGCGACCCGGAGACCTGGCCGCGCCGCGCGCCCAGGCCCGAGCGCCCGCACCGTTATGGCGTGGCCTTCGTGCTGACCCGCGGCGACGAGGTGGCCCTGGTCCGCCGCCCGCCCAGGGGCCTGCTGGGCGGCATGCTGG